>JAQSCR010000386.1:16510-27451 GCA_029945495.1 Pseudolabrys sp.
TGCCGATGGCGTTGCGGCCGGACACCACGGCAACGCGGGCCGATACCGCGCTCATCGAGCGGGCGATGTCGTCGGCAAGGCCGATGACGCGCGACGACTTGATGCCGGGCGCCGGTTCGAGTTCGTACAGCGTGACCACCGGGCCGGGGCGGGCATTGATGATTTCGCCGCGCACGCCGAAATCGCCGAGCACGCTTTCCAGCGCGGTCGAATTGGCGTCAAGCACGTCCTTCGACAAGGTCGTGCGCTCCGATACTTTCTGCGCCGTGAGCAGATTGAGCGAGGGCAGCACGAAGCCTGAGCCGGACTTGCGCGGCTTCGGCGTGGCGGCGGCGCGGCGGCGCGGCGCCGGCTCGGCTGCTTCCGCTTCGTCTTTGTATTCTTCCTCGTCGTCGTAGGCTTCCGCGGCCGGCGCCATGCTGGGCGCCGCAACGCGGCCGAGATTATCGAAACGCGGTTCCTGACGCGGGCCCAGACGCGCGCCATTGGCCGCTGCCATTGCCCCGGCAGGCAGCGGCTTGCGCACCGCGCCGCGAATCCAGCGGCCAAGACGCGCCTTCCAGCTCAGCAAGGCATGCACGATCATGCCGAGCCAGGGCGAGCCGCGGTCGGACTCGGCGTCCTCATCGGTTTCGTCGTCGTCGATATCGTCGAGCACCGGCTTGGCCGGTTTGGCCTCAAGTTTCGGCCAGCGCAGGCCGGAAGCGATCGCCAAAGTCACGGCGGTGGCCAGGCCGAAGATGATGGCCAGTACGGTCAGCGGCAGGCCGCCGAGCGGGCCGCGCAAGAGCATCGCCGGCAGCATCAGGATGCCGTCGCCGCAGGCACCGCCGAGACCGGTCGGCAACGGCCAGGAGCCGATGCGCGGCAATGTCGAGGCGAAGGCTGCGGCCAGGAAGGTGGCGGCGATCCAGACCAGGTTGCGCCATTTCTCGCCGAGCGGGCGGTGCGACAGCAGCCGCCAGCCGAGCAGCGCTTCCGGCAACAGCAGCAGCACGCTGGCCAGGCCCAGCAACTGCATCGCCAGATCGGAGAAGATGGCGCCGGGGAAGCCGAGCAGGTTCTTGATCGGCGTCTGGGTGGCGTGGCTCAGCGAAGGATCCTGCACCGACCACGTGGCGAGCGCGATCACGCCGAGCAGCGCGCAGGTGATCAGCGCCAGCCCGGCCAGTTCGCTCAAACGGCGTCGCATGATGTCGCGGAAATGATCCGTGACGAAAGCGACGACGTCGAGATTGCGGTCGGATGAAGCCATGCGTTTTATACCGTCATCCTAAAACTGCGACGAGACGATGCAGTGCTTCAGCAGTAGTCGCGGCGTCCTGCACCATGGCGACGCGGATGTAGTCGGCGCCGGGGTTGGAGCCATCGGCCTGCTCGCGCGCCAGATAGCGGCCCGGCACGACGCGCACGCCGGCTTCCGCCCACAGGCGCTTGGTCACGATTTCGCTGCCGCCGAATTTCGATACGTCGAGCCAGAGAAAAAATCCACCGGCCGGCCGCTTGTAGCCGTAGCGGTCGCCGATGATCTGATCGGCGAGGTCGAACTTGGCGTTGTAGAGCTCGCGATTCTTCTCGACATGCATCTCGTCGTTATATGCAGCGACCGCGACGTGCTGCATCGGCGTCGGCACCTGCGGCGCCGCGACATTGCGCAGCTCGAGAAAGGCGGCGAGAAAATTCTTGTCGCCGGCGGCAAAGCCGACGCGCAGGCCGGGCAGGTTCGACCGCTTCGACAGCGAATGAAACACCACGGTGTTGGGGAAGCCTTCGCCGGACGCTTCCAGCATGCCGGCCGGTTTATCCTTGCTGTAGATCTCGCCGTAGCATTCGTCGGCAAACACCAGAAAGCCGAAACGGCGCGACAGCGCGGCCAGCCGGTCGAGATAATCGCGCGATGCGACGGCGCCTTGCGGGTTCGACGGCGAGGCCAGATAGAAGGCGACGGTGCGCTTCAAGAGCGCCTCGTCGAGCGCGCCGAGATCGGGCAGGAAGCCGCTTTCGCGCGTCGCCGGCAGATAGACCGGTTCGCAATCGGCGGCGAGCGCGCCGGCGCTATAGGCGGCGTAGAACGGATTGGGGATCAGCACCGCCGGCGTTCCAGCGCGGCCGCCGACAAAGCGCCTGGCGGCGAGCGCGCCGAGGAACAGACCCTCGCGCGTGCCGTTGAGCACCAACACTTCGGTTTCCGGATCGAGCGGCTTGGCGAGTTTGTAGCGGCGGCCGAGCCAGGCGGCGACCGCCTTGCGGAACGGCTCGACGCCTTTGTTGGCCGGATAGCGGCCGAATTCGGCAAGATGCGACGCCAGCACCGGGCCGACGAAATCGGGGATCGCGTGCTGCGGCTCGCCGACCGACAGGTTGATCGCCGGCTTGCCCGGTGTGAGGCCGGCAATGAGATCGGTCAGCCGCACGAAGGGCGAGCGGCTGCTTTCGGCCGCTGCCTGGGAGGACGTTTGGGCTTTGCGCTGGACGGTCATCATTGGCATTGGCATTGGCTTCGGCATTGAAGGCTTGGGCATTAGGCACACCGGCGGGGTGGTTGGCGCGCGATCTCACCGGATGCCGGCTCCCGGCATCAGGGATCGCGCGGGGAAGCCCCGCGGCACAAGGGTGAAGCACATTAGAAGGGGCGAGGTTAAGACCCGATTAACCATCGGGGGGCCGGGGCCTGAAAGTCCGGCCATCCCTATTTTTAGGGGCCCAAAATAAGAGAGGCCCCCGGCTCTTGCGAACCGAGGGCCTCAACGGAAGGGACAGTGCCGGGTTTCCGCCCCTACCGCTAGCCAGTGGGCGCACGGTCTGGATAAGACCGTACGCCGAGTTGCGGTTACGGGATCACTTCGCCGTGGAGCGCGATGTCGAGACCGTCGCGTTCCGCTTCTTCGCTGACCCGCAGGCCGATCACCATCTTGATCACCATCAGGATGACGAAGGTGGCGATCGCGTCGTAGATCAGCGTGCCGAGGATACCGTAGACTTGGATCATGACCTGGCCGGCATTGCCGTCGACCAGACCGCTGCCCAGCGCGTTGATCGCCTTCTTGGCGAACACGCCGGTCAGCAAGGCACCGATGATGCCGCCGATCGCATGCACGCCGAAGGCGTCCAGACTGTCGTCGTAACCAAACATGTGCTTGAGGCTGGTGGCGCCCCAGTAGCAGCCGATGCCGGCGGCGACGCCGATGACGAGCGCGCCGACCGGATCGACGAAGCCCGAGGCCGGGGTGATCGCCACAAGGCCGGCGACGGCGCCCGAGCAGATGCCGAGGATCGAAGGCTTGCCCTTGAGCGCCCATTCCACGAACATCCACGAAAGCGCCGCGGTGCCGGTGGCGATCTGCGTCACGGCCATCGCCATGCCGGCGGTGCCGTTGGCGGCAACAGCCGAACCGGCGTTGAAGCCGAACCAGCCGACCCACAGCAGCGAAGCGCCGATCATGGTGTAGACGAGGTTGTGCGGCGCCATGTTCTCGGTGCCGAGACCTTTGCGCTTGCCGAGCACCAGCGCGCACACCAAGCCAGCAACGCCCGCGTTGATGTGAACGACCGTGCCGCCGGCGAAGTCGAGCACGCCGAGGCCGCCGAGCCAGCCACCGCCCCACACCCAGTGGGCGATCGGCGAGTAGACGATGAGCGACCACAGACCCATGAACCACATCATGGCCGAGAACTTCATGCGGTCAGCAAACGCACCGCAGATCAGCGCCGGCGTGATGATGGCGAAGGTCATCTGGAAGCACATGAACACCGATTCGGGGATCGTCGCCGCCAGCGCGTTCACGTTGTCGGCGCCCATACCGATCAGCAGGAATCGCGAATTGCCGCCGAGATACGAGCCGCCTTCGGTGAAGGCCCAGCTGTAGCCGATGACCATCCACAAGACGGTGACCAGCGCTGTGATGGCGAAGCTCTGCATCACCGTGGCCAGCACGTTTTTCTTGCGGACCATGCCGCCGTAGAACAACGCCAGACCGGGGATGGTCATCATCAGCACGAGTGCGACCGAGGTCAGCATCCAGGCTGTGTCGCCTGAGTCCGTCTTACAGGCGCTCAGGATCGGCGGCTTGGCGGTCGCGTCGCACGCCGGCAACGGAGCAGCGGCCGGCGCAGGCGCCGCTTCGGCGGCGGGAGCGGCAGCCGGCGCAGCGGCGGGTGGCGGGGTCTGCGCGAACGCTGCGTCATACACCGCTACGCTCAGAAACAGTCCGAGCAAAATCCCGAAGCAAAGACTCAGTAGTCCTGCCCGGGAAGGTTTCTTCAACGTCATGGTCTAACTCCTGTCGGTAATGTTTGCGGTGCGGATTACTAGAGGGCCGCTGCGTCGGTCTCGCCGGTGCGGATGCGCACGGCGCTGTCCAGCCCGAAGACGAAAATCTTTCCGTCGCCGATCTGTCCGGTCTTGGCGGCGCCGGTAATGGCGCCGATGACTTTGTCGACCTGGTTCGCAGCCACTGCGACCTCCACCTTGACCTTGGGGAGGAAGCTCACCGCGTATTCGGCCCCACGGTAGATTTCCGTGTGACCCTTTTGACGTCCGTAACCCTTGACCTCAGTGACGGTCAGACCCTGGACGCCGATTGAAGTCAAAGCGTCTCGGACCTCGTCGAGTTTGAAAGGTTTAATGATGGCCATGACGATTTTCATGGATTTCGATCCCCGCTTGAGCCCGTTTTAACTTTACGCAGTGCGGGCGGTTTCACTGAGCCGGGCCCTCGAAGCACGCTTCGCAGGCATGACCGCAGAGATAGAATCAAACGCCGTGCCAGATGGCCGGTGAGGCGCTATCCTGCTGATTCGATGGACTAAAGTCGGAGGGGCCGGCGCGGGTCCAAATACCGCCGCTTAGCCGCGCCCAATTGTGCGCCAAGCCCTAAACGGGCTGCATAAAAAATAATCAGTGGTTCCGGCCCATAAAATCGAGCCGGCCGGCAGCGTCCCGGCCCGGCTTTTTGCGCCGGCCCGGGACCGTTTTGCTTTGGCTATTTCAGGGCTTCGCCCTGCTTTGGCTATTTTAGGGCTTCGCCCTGCTTGGGCTATTGCAGGGCTTCGCCGTGCTGGCTGACATCGAGACCCATGATCTCGTCCTCGTGACGCACGCGCAGCGGCACCATCATGCCGACCACCTTGAGGATGACGAAGGTCATGCCGCCCGACCAGATGAGCGTGACGCCGATGCCGTAGAACTGTGCCAGCAGCTGCTGCGCATTGCCCTCGAGCAGGCCAGAGATGCCGCCGGGGATTTCCGCGCTCGCCGACAGCGCGCCGACCGCGAACACGCCGGCGAATATCGTGCCGATCAGGCCGCCGATGCCATGCACGCCGAAGACGTCGAGCGAATCGTCGTACTGCAGTTTGTGCTTGAGCCAGGTGCAGGCCCAGAAGCAGACGCCGCCGGCGATCACGCCGATCAGCACGCCCTGCATCGGCATGACGAAGCCCGACGCCGGCGTGATAGTGCCGAGACCGGCGACCGCGCCAGAGATAATGCCGAGCACCGACGGCTTGCCGCGCGTCCACCACTCCAGCGCCATCCAGGTGAAGGCGCCGGCGCTGGCGGCGAGATGCGTGGCGACGATCGCCATCACCGCGCGCGAATTGGCGCCGAGCGCCGAGCCGCCGTTGAATCCCATCCAGCCGACCCACAGCAGGCCGGTGCCGATCACCGCCAACGACAGATCATGCGGCGACAGGTTCTCGCTGCCGTAGCCGCGCCGTTTGCCGATGACGATCGCGGCGACCAGACCGGCGATGCCGGCATTGAGATGCACCACCAGGCCGCCGGCGAAATCGATGACGCCATGAGTGCCGAGGAAGCCGCCGCCCCAGACCCAATGCGCAATCGGCACATAGACCAGGAACAGCCAGAAAGTGCTGAACCAGAGAAACGCCGAGAAGCGCAGACGGTCCGCCACCGAGCCCGCCACCAGCGCCACCGTGATGACCGCGAAGGTCATCTGGTACAGCATGAACAGGCATTCCGGGATGTTCTTGGCCAAAGGCGAGACCGCGTCGAGCGTGATGCCGTTGAGGAACAGCCGGTCGAGCGTGCCGATATAGGCACCGTCGCCGGTGAAGGTGAGGCTATAGCCGGCGACCGCCCACAGGATCGATACGAGGAACGTCGCAGCCATCGATTGCGCCATGGTGGCGAGCACGTTCTTCTTGCGCACCATGCCGGCATAAAACAATGCGAGGCCGGGAACGGTCATCATCAGCACCAGGCCGGTGGCGGCGATCATCCAGGCGGTGTCGGCTTTGTCGATCGTTGATGCGGGCGCGGCGGTTTGTGCGAATGCTGCCGAACTCGTCAGCGTCGCGGCCAGCGCCGCCACGGACGCGGCGAGGCGCAAGGCGAGGCGGTTGTGCGCCTGTGTCATTTCATTCCCCCCGGAATTTATCGAACTGTTTTTGAAAGAATTCAGAGTGCGTCGACGTCGGTCTCGCCGGTGCGGATACGCACGGCTTGCTCCATCGGCGTGACGAAGATCTTGCCGTCGCCGATCTGGCCGGTGCGGGCGGCGGCGGCCAGCACGTCCATCACCTGGTCGACCTGTTCGGACGCGACGCCGAGTTCGATGCGCACCTTGGGGAGAAAGTTCACGGCATATTCGGCGCCGCGATAGATCTCCATGTGACCCTTCTGGCGGCCATAGCCTTTGACTTCGGTGACGGTCATGCCGTGAATGCCGATGCGGGTGAGCGCTTCTCGCACCTCGTCGAGCTTGAATGGCTTGATGACGGCGATGACCAGCTTCATGGCGTCCTTTCCGGAATTTCGGTGCCCGAAATGAATAGAAATCCCGGCCGGGATTGGGCCGGCGCGGGTGAGGAGACAGGTTAGCGGCAGACGGCCTAAAGATTAAGCGGCATTTTTGCCGCGCCCACAGGCAACAGCCGTTATCGTGGGCATTTTACGGCAGTCTCGCTTACCTATTGCTCGCGCTATTTGCGCCGCAGGCGCACCAGGCCTTCCTGTGCCACCGAAGCCACCAAGGTGCCGTCGCGGGTGAAAACCAGGCCGCGGGCAAAGCCGCGCGCGCCCTCCAGGTTGGGCGAGTCCTGCGAATAGATCAGCCAGTCGTCCGCCCGGAACGGCCGGTGCAGCCAGAGCGCGTGGTCGAGGCTCGCCGCCATGAATTCGTTCTCGAACAAAGTGCGACCATGCCGCACCAGAGCGGTGTCGAGCAGGCCCATGTCGGACGTGTAGGCCAGCACGGAGCGATGAATGGCCGGATCGTCGGGCAGCGGGCCGGTGGTCTTGATCCAGACATTGAAGCGGCCGTCCGGAATCGGTTTGCCGAGATAGCGCTCGAACTCAACCGGGCGCAGCTCGATCGGTCGCTCGCGCTCGTAGTAACGGCGTACCGGGTCAGGCATCATCGGTAGGATGTTCTTGCGAACCTCGGTTTCGTTCGGCAATGCCTCCGGCATCGGCACGTCTGGCATCTCGGCCTGATGCGTCAGACCCTTCTCGTTGGCGTGAAACGACGCCAGCATCGAGAAGATCGGATGGCCGTGCTGGCGCGCGGTGACGCGCCGCGTGGTGAAGCTCTTGCCGTCGCGCATGCGGTCGACGTCATAGATGATCGGTACTTTGGGATCGCCCGGCAGCAGGAAATACGCGTGCATGGAATGCGGCGGGCGGCTGGCATCGACGGTGCGCGCCGCCGCGACCAGCGCTTGGCCGATCACCTGGCCGCCGAACACACGCTGCCAGCCGGCCTGCGGCGAGCGGCCGCGATAAAGGTTCACGTCGAGCGTTTCGAGGTCGAGGATAGCCAGCAGGTCGGCGACGGCGGTGCTCATGAGCGATATCCGGCGTGGTCAAAACGGTCCGTCAACCTGCTATGGTGGGCCGTAATTTACAAGGAAGGCACATGAAAAAGGCTGTTTCCGATCTGGCTGTCTCGCCGGGGCGCGCTGATGTGGTGATCGGCGGCGCCGGCTTTGCCGGTCTGGCGCTGGCCATCGCGCTGCGCCAGGGGCTGGGCGACAGCTTCAAGGTGACGGTGGCCGACCCGGCGCTGGCGCAGGTGCCCTCCATGGACCCGCGCGCCACCGCGATCGCCGCGGCGGCGCGGCGGCTGTTCGAGGCCATCGGCGTCTGGGACGCGGTCGCAGGCGGCGCGCAGCCGATCCTCGACATGGTGGTGACCGACTCCAAGCTCGACGACGCGGTGCGGCCGACGTTTCTGACATTCGGCGGCGATGTGGAACCGGGCGAACCGTTCGCGCACATGATCGAGAACCGGCATCTGATCGATGCGCTGGTGGCAAAGGCGCAAGAGCTGGGCGTCGATCTGCGCGCGACCGCGGTCGAGGCTTTCGACAATGCACCGCACTCCATCGTCGTGACGCTCGCCAATGGCGAGGCGATGCAGGCGCGGCTGCTGGTCGGCGCCGACGGCGCGCGCTCGAAAATCCGCGAGCAGGCCGGCATCGTTACGCATGGCTGGAGCTACGACCAGTCGGCCATCGTTGCGACCGTCGCGCATGAGCGCGAGCATCACGGCCGCGCCGAGGAGCATTTCCTGCCGGCCGGGCCGTTCGCGATTTTGCCGCTGACGGGCAATCGCGTGTCGATCGTGTGGACCGAAAGCAACCGCGAAGCCGAGCGCATGATCGCGCTGCCGGACGAGGAATTTCATACTGAATTAGAAAAGCGTTTCGGCCTGCATCTCGGCGATTTGAAAGTCGCGGGGCCGCGCAAAGCGTTTCCGCTCGGCCTGTTCACCGCGCGCGAGTTCATCGCCGAGCGGCTGGCGCTGGTCGGCGACGCTGCGCATGTCATTCATCCGATTGCCGGGCAGGGCTTGAATATGGGCCTGCGCGATGTCGCGGCGCTGGCGGAAGCGATTGCCGACGCGGCGCGGCTCGGGCTCGATGTCGGCGTGGCGGACGTGCTGGAGCGCTACCAGCGTTGGCGGCGCTTCGACACCATGACCATGGCGGTCGCCACCGACGGGCTGAACAAACTGTTTTCCAACCACTCCGACGTGCTGCGGCTGGCGCGCGATGTCGGCCTCGGTATTGTCGAACGCATCGCGCCGCTCAAGCGCGTGTTCATTCGCGAGGCGGCGGGCTTTACCGGCGACGTGCCGAAACTGATGCGGGGTGAGGGGGTCTAGAGACTTTCCGGCTTTGATAGAATCAAAGCCGGGGCTCTAGCTCTTTGTTTTGACGCGTTTTCTTCACGCGAAGCGGATTCCACTTCGCTTGAAAACGCTCTAGGCCTAGCCGAGCAGCCGCCTCACGATTGCGTCGATGTGAACGTGCGCGCAGTCGATTGTCGGAAAGCCGGCGCTGGCTTCATCAAACACCATCGAGAGATCGGTGCCGGCAAGCAGCACGGATTCGGCGCCATCACGGCCGATGAGGGTACGGGCCTGCTCGCGCAGCCGATCAATCTGCGCGGGCGTGCTGCGATCATAGAGGACGTCCAGATAGGTATTGTGGATGAAGTCGACTTCATCCGGTTTCGGCATCACGACGTCGACGCCGAGACGGCCGAACATGCGCGACTCGACGGTAGAGCGCGTGCCGAATAGCGCGACTCGCTTGAGGCCGCGCAGTCTGATCGCTTCGGCAACTTCCGACACCATGTCGATCAGCGGCAGCGGAGAAAGCCGTGTCAGCTCGGCGGCGCAGATATGTGGCGTGACCGCCACGATTGCCGTGATCTCGGCGCCGCCCGCCGCCGTGCTCTCGATCAGGCCGCAGAGGTATCGGGCCAGCTCTTCGAGTTTTTTATCCTCCGCAAGGGCGCGTACACGATTGACGTCGGCATGGGCAATTAGCAGGCGCGGTACACGTCCTCGTTTCTCGATGGCCGCGATGAGCGCCCGATAGTAATGGACGGTTGCGCCCGGACCCAATCCACCGATCAGGCCGAGGCACCGCGCATCATTGCGTTCCGTGCTCACGACAGCGGAATGCTGCCGACGTGATCTTGGAACGCCTTGCGCTTCGAGATCGCGGCATACCAGCGATCGAGGTTCGGCGTTGCCGGACGGTTCGGCACAAGCTGCACATAGCGGTAGCACATGACGCCAACCGGGATGTCGCCGTAGGAAAACGCCGGTCCGGCGACGAAGGCGGTTTTGCCGAGCTGCTTGTCGAGCATGAGCATGCAGTCGGCGGTCTTGTCTTGCGACGTCTTGATCGCGGCCATGTCGCGCTTGTCCTCGGGCGTGCGGATCAATCCCCAGAACGCGTGAAAGATTGCCGGGCCGACGACCGAGAGCTGCCAATCCATCCACTGGCTGGCGAGCGCGCGCTGGTGCGCATCCTTCGGTTCCAGCGCGCCGGTCTTGTCGTGTTTGCCGGCGAGGTAGCGGACGATGGAATTTGATTCCCACAAAATGAAGCCGTCTTCCTCTTCCAGTGTTGGCACCAGGGAATTCGGGTTCATGGCGAGATAGGCCGGCTCCTTGGTCTTGCCGAAGGCGCCGCCGACGTCGATGCGATTGTGTTCGAGCCCCAATTCGCCGACCGCCCACATCGCCTTCTGCACATTGGAGGACGTGTTGCGGCCCCAGATTTTGATCATCGTTGGTTTCCTTCCCAAATTTTCTTGATTGATGCGCGGCGCCGGCTAGTCGAGCCGCCGCGCTTCTTCCGGCAGCATGATCGGAATGCCGTCGCGGATCGGATAAGCGAGCTTGGCCTTGCGCGAAATCAGCTCCTGCCTGGCGGCGTCGTATTCCAGCGTGGTCTTGGTCAGCGGGCAGACCAGGATTTCCAAAAGCTTGGGATCGACGCTGTCGGCGGGGCGGTCGGTGGGGATGGTGGTCAAATCGGTGGGCATAGGCGGCTCCGGCGAGTGTGGCGCAGTTATAGCCTAAAATCCTGCTGTCATCATCCGCGAAAGCGGATGATCCAGCCCGTCAAGCGGCAATAGGTTATGAGGCAGAGCTGGGTCCCCGCCAGCGCGGGGCC
>JAQSCR010000387.1:0-10127 GCA_029945495.1 Pseudolabrys sp.
GACCCACAGGAAAATGCCGCCCTTGGGATCGTCGAATTCGGCGGCGGTGCCGAACTGTTCGGCGAGCGCGTCGGTCAGCGTGGTCAGCTTCTTGCGCAGCGCGCGCCGCAGCACCGGCACGTGTTCGGCGAAATTCGGTTTGCAATACTCGGCCAGCACCATCTGCTCGAGCGCGCCGGAACCGGCATCGGTCTTGAGCGCCAGCATGCGCGACATGATCGCCCATGGCGCGACAATGAAGCCAACGCGCAGCGCCGGCGCGATCGATTTCGAGAACGAGCCGATATGAATGACGTTGGAGGACTTGCTCATGGCATAGAGTGCCGGCGGCCGGACGCCGCTCCACACCAGATCGGCGTAGCAGTCGTCCTCAAAGATCGGCACGCCATAGTGCTCGGCGAGCTTGAGCATGGTGGCACGCCGGCCTTCGTCGAGAATGGTGCCGGTCGGGTTTTGCACGGTCGGGATGGTGTAGATGTATTTGGCGCGAATATCGTGCGCCTTCAACTCGGCCAGCGCTGCTTCCAGCACGTCCATGCGCATGCCGCCTTTGTCGAGCGGAATGCCGATCGCCTTGACGCCGAGCTTGGCGAGCCGGGTCAGCGTGCCCTGGTAGTTGTCCTGCTCGACGATGACGGTGTCGCCGCGCGTCAGCAGCGCCGCGTTGACGAGATCGAGCGCCTGCAATGAGCCGGACACGATGAGGATGTCGTCAGCGCCGCAGGTCATGCCGGCGTCGCGCTTGAGCTTGAGGCTGAGGAAATCGCGCAACGGTCGGTAGCCCTGCGGGCCGCTATTGAGGCCGTAGGTCGCCAGCGTGCGGCCCTCGCGTTCGAGCACCGATTGCGCCGCCTGCCTCAGCCCGTCGAGCGGCAGCGCGTCGGCATCGTTATTGCCGCCGGTGAAGTTGTATTTCGGCGAACCGGTCCAGCGCACGGCCGGCGCAGGGGTACCGGCCGGAACCAGCGGGCTGAAGTCGAATGCCATCTATTCTCTCCCCAGCCCGCGTTCTCGATCAGGCTACTTCGCCGCCACCACCATGATTTCGACCTTGTAGTCGGGCGTGGCGAGCTTGGCCTCGACGGTGGCGCGCGCCGGCGTATTGCCGGCCGAGACCCAGCCGTCCCAGACCGCGTTCATTTCGGCGAAATTGGCCATATCGGTGATCCAGATATTGGCGGTTAGAAGCTTCGACTTGTCGGTGCCGGCGGTCTTCAGGAAGCCGTCGATCTGGCCGAGGATGTCCTTGGTCTGCTCGGTGACCGACTTGCCCTTGGGCTCATTGGCGACGATGCCGGAGAGATAGACAGTGTTGCCGTGCACCACGCACTTGCTCATGCGCGTGCCGACGTCGTGACGTTCGATGGCCATTTGAGGCTCTCCCTTAAAATGCTTCCAATCCGGAGGGATTCTTAGCGGTCTTTGCCGGCAAAGGGAACTCGCAAGCATCCCGCGGTTTATAGCTGCTCAAGTTCCACGCCGACCTTCAGGGAGAATGCGACCATGGGCTGGTTTTCATCGGATATCGACACGTTCGAAGAACTGTTCGTGCACACATTGCAGGACATCTATTACGCCGAGCACCAGATCAGGAAATCGCTGCCGGACATGGTCGCCAAGGCCTCCGACGCCGAGCTGAAAAAGGGCTTCCGGATGCACCTCAAACAGACCGACGGCCACATCAAGCGGCTCGACCGGGTGTTCAAGATGATCAAGTCGCTGCCGCAAGGCACCAAATGCCCGGCGATCGACGGCATTATCGACGAAGCCAACGAGATCGTTGGCGAAATCGACAACAAGACCGTGTTGAATGCCGCGCTGATCGCGGCGGCGCAGGCGGTCGAACATTACGAGATCACGCGCTACGGCACGCTTGCCGCCTGGGCCAAGCTGATCGGCCGCAATGACGTCGCCAAGATCCTCGCCATGACGCTCAAGGAGGAAAAGGCGACCGACAAGAAGCTCGGCTCCATTGCCAAGCGCAAGATCAACAAGAAGGCCGCGATGCGCAAACTGCCGAAGCCGGACCGCACCGAACGCGCGGAAAACGCATTCCTTGCCGCGGCGGCGGGCATTCCGGCGATTTGATTACTTTGCGCGCGATCTTGTCCGAAAACCGGTTCCCACCCACGGGTCAAGCCCGAGGGCATGCTTTTCGGGATCGCGCGCCTAACCCCCCGCCACGCCCTGCGTATTGACGTAGAGCGCATACAGCGAATGCGCGGCCGCCATGAACAGGCGGTTGCGCTTGGCGCCGCCGAAGCAGACGTTGGCGCAGCGCTCCGGCAAGGCGATATGCCCGATCGGCTCGCCTTGCGGCGTAAACACGCGCACGCCGTCGAGCTCCGGCGCCATGCCCCAGCCGCACCACAGATTGCCGTCGATATCGACACGGAAGCCGTCCGGCGTGCCCTGCGGCCCGGAGTCGATCAGCACTTTTCGATTTGAGATTTTGTCGCCCGACGGCGCGACATCGAACGACAGAATGGTGCGCGGCTCGGCGCGCGACTCGACGATGTAGAGTTTTTTCTCGTCCGGCGAAAACGCCAGCCCGTTCGGCGCATTGATGTCGTCGGCGATCACGCTCATCGCGCCGGTCTGGCCGTCGACGCGATAGACGTTCATCGGCAGTTCGCTGTCGCGCGCTGCGCCCTCATAGTTGCTGAGCAGGCCGAAGCGCGGATCGGTGAACCAGATCGAGCCGTCCGACTTCACCACCAGGTCATTCGGCGAATTGAGCCGCTTGCCCTCGAATTTCTCGGCGATCACCGTGAGCGAACCGTCGATCTCGGTGCGCACGACGCGGCCGAGATGCTCGCAGGTGACAAGCCGGCCCTGGCGATCGCGGGTATTGCCGTTGCCGAAATTCGACGGCTTGCGGAATACGCTGACCGCGCCTGTCTCCTCGTCCCATTTCAGCATACGGTTGTTGGGAATATCGCTCCAGATCAGGCAGCGCATGTCGCCGAAATAAACCGGGCCCTCGCCCCAGCGCGTGCCGGTATAGAGCTGCTCGACGCTCGACAGCGGCAGATGATATTTCTTGAAGCGCGGATCGAGCGCGGTCACCAGCGGATCGGGATAACGCAGGCTCGGCACCCATTGGCCATCGGCAATTGCATTCGTCATTGAAGTTTCCCCCGAAGCTTTTTGTCCGTCTAGTCTAGCGCATGCGCCAGCACTTTGCGCATCACCGTCGGCAAGGCCTCGTCGGCCAGCCCGGCGCGCCTGGCCCAGCGCGCACCCTTGGGTGCCGGCGTGCCGCGCGGCAGTTCCGCCACGAACACCGTCAGCACCAGCGGAAAATGTGTGAACACATGCGTGACCTCGCCAGTCAACTTGCGCCATTGCGGTTTGCCGCGGAAGCGCGGCGCGGCCTCGAGCGCCGATGCCGCATCGAAGTCATGCGCCCAATCGCTGCCCGGCACTTCGGTCATCGACCCGAGCAGGCCTTTTTCCGGGCGCTGGCGCAGCAGCACGCAGCCGTCGGCGCGCAACGCGACGAACGCCGCGCCGTAGCGCTCTTTGCCTTCGCGTTTCGGCGCCTTGCGCGGGAATGTTTCCTGGTCGCCACGCGCGCGCGCGACGCAAGGCTCGCTCCAGGGACACAAAGCGCAGGCCGGCTTCTTCGGCGAACAGATGGTGGCGCCGAGATCCATGAGTCCTTGCGCGAAATCGCCGGAGCGGTGCGGCGGCAACAGCGCCGCCGCCAGTCTCTTGATTTCGCGCTTGGCCGCCGGCATCGCCTCCTCGACCGCGAACAGCCGCGTCACCACGCGTTCGACATTGCCATCGACCGGCACGGCCGGAAGATCGAAGGCAATCGAGCCCACCGCCGACGCGGTGTATTCGCCGATGCCGGGCAGCGCGCGCAAGGCGTCCAATTCGCGCGGAAAAATTCCGCCGTGGCGCTCGACCACCGCCCGCGCGCAGACATGCAGGTTGCGGGCGCGGGCGTAATAGCCGAGCCCCGCCCAGGCGCGCAGCACGTCGTCGAGCGGCGCTGCCGCCAATGCTTGAACCGTCGGCCAGCGCGTCAGGAATTTGGCGTAGTAAGGCCCGACCGTCTTGACGGTGGTCTGCTGCAGCATGATTTCCGACAGCCACACCGCATAAGGGTCGGCTTTGTGCCCTGCCCGCGCCCGCCAAGCCTCCAAGCGCCACGGCAGCACGCGGCGATGGCGGTCATACCAGCGCAACAGATTTTGTGGATCAGCCTGGAGCTTCGCGGCGCGCACAGCCTGTCCCCTCCCCCCTTGAGGGGGAGGGTTAGGGAGGGGGGTATTCTTTTCTCCGACGCGATTGCCATTCACCCCCCTCCCGCCCGCCTTCGCTAACGCTTCGGCGGTCGACCTCCCCCTCAAGGGGGGAGCTGAAGAAAGAGAAGCGGCACTTCGCACCGGGGTTTTGGTCTGCTTCTTCCGCTTCGAGGGAGATGCTACGTTCATGCTGCCGACCTTGGCACGAGACCCCGCATAATGAGCAAGCCCGCGCGCAGTTTTCCCCGGCCGCTTTCCGAGTTCCTCGGCGCGACCTTGGGCGGCATGCTCAAAGAGCAGGGTTTTGCCTCGACCGAAATCATCGCCCGCTGGGCCGATATCGTCGGGCCTGAGATCGCGATCCACAGCGAGCCGATGAAGATCAACTGGCCCCGGGTCAAGAATGACACCGGCGATAACGACCAGAGCGAACCGGCAACCCTGATGCTGCGGGTCGAAGGACCGGCGGCGCTAGAAATCCAGCATTTGTCGGCGGTCATTCTGGAACGGGTCAACCGCTTCTTCGGCTGGCAGGCGATCGGCCGCATCGCCTTGCGGCAGGCCCCATTGCACCGGCAGGCGCCGAAACGGAAGCCCGCCCCACTCGATCCGGCGGTCACCGCCCGCCTCGCCGAAGGCATGCCGGAGGTCGAAGACGAGGCCCTGCGCCAGGCGCTGGCCCGGCTGGGCGCCGCCATCAAGCGAAAGTGAGCCGCCTGATGCCCTTGGCATCGCGGCCCGCCATTGCCACAATTGTCCTGTCCAGCTAGCCAGACTGGACAGCGTTTCATCCAAACGGAGATTCCCTTGCGCCTCACCCGCCGCGAATTCTGCCAGAGCACCGCCACCGTGGCGCTCGCCACCGCCCTCGGCCTGGCGACGTTGCCGGCCTTCACCGGCCAGGCGCTGGCGCAGAGCAAAGTCTCCGAGGTCGAATTGATGGCGCCGGACGCCCTGCCCGACATGGTGATGGGCGACGCCAAGGCGCCGGTCACCGTCATCGAATATGCCTCGATGACCTGCCCGCACTGTGCGACTTTCACCGAGACCACCTTCCCGGAACTCAAGAAGCGCTACATCGATACCGGCAAGGTGCGCTTCATCTTCCGCGAGTTCCCGCTCGACCAGCTGGCCGCCGCGGCCTTCATGCTGGCGCGCTGCTCAGGCGAAACCGACTCAGCCAAATATTTCACCATGGTCGACACCATGTTCCGCCAGCAGCGGACCTGGGCGGTCGAAAAGCCGCTGCCGCCTTTGTTGGCGCTGGCCAAGCAGGCCGGCTTCACCCAGGCGAGCTTCGACGCCTGCCTGTCGAACCAGAAGATTCTCGACGGCATCGAGGCGGTGCGCAACCGCGCCGCCGACAAGTTCAAGGTTTCGTCGACCCCGTCCTTCTTCATCAACGGCACTTTGGTGTCCGGCGCGATGACGATCGACGAGATGGCCAAGCAGATCGATCCGCTGCTGAAAGGCTGAATTTCGCCGCAGTTTTGGGCTGATTTTGGCTTGGCGCCGCGCCGGTTACCGGCAGCCCGGCTTCCTAAGGCTATTTTTCGCTAATCCACAGGCGAAAGGTCTGGAAAACCGGGCTTTTTGACCGCATCTCTGTTGCTCAACGGGGCACGAAATTTCATTCTCCCCGCGAACGTGGCACCTACATCTAGCGTCCGGGCTGTGCCCCCGGCAGATAGTTTGTATTAGTCAATGTATGACCCAGCAGGACGTCGGGCGTTCACCCTGCGCGGGTTGAGGCCTTAAAGCATGAAGCTTACGCGGCTCCGTCTGATCGGATTCAAATCGTTCGTCGAACCGACCGACTTCCAAATCGAGCCGGGCCTGACCGGCGTGGTCGGGCCGAACGGCTGCGGCAAGTCCAATCTGGTCGAAGCGCTGCGCTGGGTGATGGGCGAAAGCTCGTACAAATCCATGCGCGCCTCGTCGATGGATGACGTCATCTTCTCCGGCAACAACAGCCGGCCGGCGCGCAACCACGCCGAAGTCGCGATCTCGATCGACAATGCCGAGCGCTCGGCGCCGGCGCTGTTCAATGACACCGATACGCTGGAAATCGCCCGCCGCATCGAGCGCGAAGCCGGCTCCGCCTATCGCATCAACGGCCGCGAAGTGCGCGCCCGCGACGTGCAGATGGTGTTCGCCGACGCCTCGACCGGCGCCCGCTCGCCGGCCCTCGTGCATCAGGGCCGCATCGGCGAGATCATCCAGGCCAAGCCCGAGCAGCGCCGCCGCGTGCTGGAAGAAGCCGCCGGCGTCTCCGGTCTGCATGCGCGCCGCCACGAAGCGGAGCTCCGCTTAAAGGCGGCGGAAGCCAATCTGCTGCGCATCGAAGATGTCATCGGCCAGTTGGCCGGCCAGATGGAAGCGCTGAAGAAGCAGGCGCGCCAGGCGATCCGCTATCGCACCGTGTCGGCGCAGGTCCGCAAATCGGAAGCAACCCTCTATCATCTGCGTTGGACCGCCGCGAGCAGCGAGCTCGCCGCCGCCGAGCAGGCCAAGGACGAAGCGTTTAGCGAAGTCGCCGCCCGCACCGGCGCGCAGGCCGAAGCCTCGACGCGCCAAGCCAATACGTCGGCGACTTTGCCGCCATTGCGCGAAGCCGAAGCGCGCGCCGGCGCGGCGCTGCATCGCCTCAATGTCGCGATGCAGGAACTCGACCGCGAGGAAACCCGCGCCAAGGATCGCATCGCCGAACTGGATTTGCGTTTGGTTCAGTTCGCCGCCGACCGCGAGCGTGAGCAGAAGCTGGTCGCCGATGCCGAAGCGGCCATTGCCCGCCTCACCGCCGAGGAAGAAACCATCCGGGCCGAGGCGCATGCCAGCGCCGGCAAGCGCAGCGGCGTTGATGCCCGCGTCACTGATGCCGGCACCCAGCTCACCGCCGCCGAGGCGGTCTTCTCCGAACTGACCGCGCGGCTCGCCGATCTGACGGCGCAGCGCAACCAGCTTTCCAATGCCGTGCGCCAGCACACCGACCGCGCCGCCAAGCTCGAGGCCGAAATGGCCGAAATCACGCGCGAAGTCGGCACGCTGCAGGCCACCGATGGTCCCGATCTGGCGTCGCTGAAGCTCGCCGTTGAAGAAATTCAGCAGGCCGTTGCCGACGCTGAAAAAGCCGCCATCGATGCCGAAGCGGCGCATGCCGCGGCGCGCCAGGCGCTAGAAGCCACGCGCGCGCCCTTGGCCGAGGCCGAACGCCGCGTGCAGCGGCTGGAAACCGAAGCCAAGACCTTGTCCAAGGTGCTGGCTGTCGAAAATAAGAATCTTTGGCCGCCGGTCATGGACCACGTTTCGGTCGAGAAGGGTTACGAGAAGGCGCTTGGCGCCGCGCTCGGCGACGATCTCGACGCGCCAATCGATCCGTCGGCGCCAATGCGCTGGGTCGGCTCGGTCATCGATCCGAGCGATCCGGCGCTGCCGGACGGCTGTTCGCCACTGTCGTCGCATGTGCAGGCGCCGGCCGAACTCGGCCGCAGGCTTCGGCAAATTGGCGTAGTGGACAAAGAATCCGGCGCCCGTCTCGCCACGCTGCTCAAGCCCGGCCAGCGGCTGGTGTCGCCGGAAGGCGACCTGTGGCGCTGGGACGGTTTCGCCGCCGCCGCGCATGCCCCGACCGGCGCCGCCCGTAGGCTTGCCGAACGCGCGCGCCTGGCCGACATCGAATCCGAATTGGAAAGCGCGCGCAGCGAAGCCGAGACCGCGCGCGGCCTCGCCGAAGCCGCGCAAGCCGCCTTGCAGGCGGCCGGCCTTGCGGAAACCGGCGCCCGCAATGCGGCGCGCGAGCGTCAGCGCGAAGCCAATACCGCGCGCGACCGGCACGACGCCGCCGAGCGCGAAGTCAACCGCAACGCCGCGCGCCTGTCGGCTTTGGCCGAAGCGCAGGCCCGCCTGACCGCCAGCCGCGATGAGACCGCCGCCGCCCGCAGCCAGGCCGAGCAGGCTCTGGCCGCGCTCGCTCCCGCCGCCGATCTCGAAACCGAACTTTCCGCCGTGCGCGACGACATCACGGGAAAACGCGCGCATCTCGCGGAAGTGCGCGCCGAGCAGCAGGCGATCGCGCGCGAGGCCGAACTCGCCGACCGCCGTCTGGCGCAGGTCGGCACCGACAAGGCTGGCTGGGTCCAGCGCCAGGAAGGTGCACGCGGCCAGATGGCCACGCTGGAGCAGCGTGTCGCCGAGGCGACCCGCGATCGGGCCGAGCTGGAAAACGCACCGGCGATTTTCGCCGACCGCCGCGAGGCGCTGATCAACGAGGTGAAGATCGCCGAAACCGAGCGCCGCGAAGCCGCCGACCGGCTGCAGGAAGCCGAAACCGCTTTGGCCGAGGCCGACCGCGACGCCCGCGCCGCGCTCGAGGCCGCCTCCGCTGCGCGCGAGGAACTGGCGCGCATCGAGGAACGTCACGAAAGCGGCAAGCGGCGGCTCGCCGATATCGCCCGCGAAATCCATGACATGCTGGAAATCGAGCCGGCCGGCGTCGCCGAGCTGGCCGAACTTCAGCCGGACCAGGCGCTCCCGGAACTCGCCGACGTCGAGGCGACTTTGGAGCGGCTGCGCCGTGAGCGCGAACGTCTCGGTGCTGTGAACCTTCGTGCCGAAGAGGAACTGGTCGAGGTCGAGACCCAGCACACGTCGCTGACCAGCGAGCGCGACGATCTGGTGGAAGCGATCAAGAAGCTGCGGCTCGGCATCCAGAGCCTTAACCGCGAGGCGCGCGAGCGGCTGCTGGCCTCGTTCCAGCAGGTCAACTCGCACTTCCAGCAGCTTTTCACCAAGCTTTTCAACGGCGGCACCGCCGAATTGCAGCTGATCGAGAGCGACGATCCGCTCGAGGCGGGCCTGGAAATCCTGGCCAAGCCTCCCGGCAAGAAGCCTGCGACCTTGTCGCTGTTGTCGGGCGGCGAGCAGGCGCTGACCGCGCTGGCGCTGATTTTCGCGGTGTTCCTGACCAATCCGGCGCCGATCTGCGTGCTCGACGAAGTCGACGCGCCGCTCGACGATCATAACGTCGAACGTTTCTGTGACATGCTCGACGAAATGACCCGTTCCACCGACACCCGCTTCGTTATCATCACACACAACCCGATCACCATGGCGCGCATGAATCGATTGTTCGGCGTGACCATGGCCGAGCGCGGCGTATCGCAACTGGTGTCGGTCGATCTCGAGGCCGCCGTGCGGTTCCGCGAAGCCGGCTGAGGCGCTTTCGCTTAAAGCTCGAAAATAATTCGAACCCACCTACCGGGGTGCGGAACCAATCCCGGTTGCCGATGTTAGTGAGGGACTAGCGTTTCAGCCGGGCGGCTGCCCCCTTACCCCCCGAATAGCCGCCCGGCGAGAAGGCCCCGAACTTCGGTTCGGGGCCTTTTTTCTTAAGCATCAGGCAGTTAGGGCGACTGGCGCAACATTGTGCGAAAGCCTTGGCCCTACCCCGTTGCCGTTAGGCGCGCGGCGCCTATTTGCGCTAGGCTTATGTCGTCGCAGGCTTTTTTCAGGAGCTATCGCCATGTCCACTACCGGCTGGGTCGTTCTCGGCGTCATCGTTGTGATCGTGATCTGGGCCATCAGCGTCTATAACGGCCTTGTCGCCATGCGGCAGCGGACCAATCAGGCCTTCGCCGACATCGACGTACAGCTCAAGCAGCGTTCCGACCTGATCCCCAATCTGGTGGAAACCGTCAAAGGCTATGCCGCGCACGAGCGTGGAACTTTGGAAGCCGTCGTCAACGCCCGCAATGCCGCGATCGCCGCGCCCGGCGTCGAGCAGAAGGTGGCGGCGGAAAACATGCTGTCCGGCGCGCTGCGGCAATTGTTCGCGCTGTCGGAGAGCTATCCCGACCTCAAAGCCAACCA
>JAQSCR010000387.1:10137-27444 GCA_029945495.1 Pseudolabrys sp.
CGCGCCGCTTCTTCAACAGCGCGGTGCAGGAATACAACACCGGCATCCAGCAGTTCCCGGCGGCCTTGTTCGCCGCGATGTTCGGCTTCAGCCAGCGGCCATTCTTCGATGTCGGCGAGCAACGCGCCCAGCTCGAGCAGGCGCCGAGCGTGAAATTTTGATGGTCATTCCGGGACGGCCCTCTTGGGCCGGGCCCGGAATCCATAACCCCGGACTGTGATTATGGATTCCGGGTTCGCTCACTTCGTTCGCGCCGCGGAATGACAATATGGCCGCCTACGGTCTTTACACCCACATCCAGTCGAACAAGCGCCGCTCGATCGCCCTGCTGATCGGCCTGTTCTTCCTGGTCTATGTGCTGGTGTTCGCCGGGGCGCTGCTGGCCGAAGTGCTGTCGTACGGTAATGCGCCGCTCGATTATCTGATCAACGCCGCGATCTACGATTTCACCAGGGCGGCGCCGTTCGCCACCGTCGGCGCCATCATCTGGATCCTGATCGCCTATAAATTCCACCAGAAGATGATCGACGTCATCACCGGCGCGCGGCAGGTGTCCCGCACCGAGGAGCCGCGGCTCTATAATCTTCTGGAAAATCTGTGCATCTCGCGCGGCATCACCATGCCGAAGCTGCGCATCGCCGACGACGATGCGCTCAATGCCTTCGCCACCGGCCTCAATGAGAAGCAATATTCCATCACCGTGACGCGCGGCCTGATGAATGCGCTCAACGACCAGGAGCTCGAGGCCGTGCTCGGCCACGAGCTGACGCATATCCGCAACGGCGACGTGCGCATGCTGGTGATCGCGGTGGTGATCGCCGGAGTGATCTCGTTCTTCGGCGAGATGGTGTTCCGCATCTTCTTCCAGAGTTCGTTCGGCGGTTTCGGCGGCTCGCGCCGTTCGAGCAGCAGCGACGGCGACAAGAAAGGCGGCGCCGGTATTGCCATTATTATTGCCATCGCGCTGATCGTGGTCGCCTGGGTGCTGTCGATCGTCATCCGCTTTGCGCTGTCGCGCCAGCGCGAATACCTCGCCGATTCAGGCTCGGTCGAATTGACGAAAAATCCCGACGCCATGATTTCGGCTTTGCGCAAGATCGAGAATCGCGGCGAACTGGCCAGCGCCAATTCGGCGGTGATGGAAATGTGCATAGACAACCCGCGCGTCGGCTTTGCCAATGTCTTCGATACGCATCCGTCGGTCGACAAGCGCGTCGCGGCGCTGGTTCAATATGCCGGCGGTCACGATCCCGGCCCGCTGGCGCTCGATGCGCCGCAAGGAAAAGAAGAGCCCGGCCAGATCGAAGCGGCGCCCGCGCAAGGCCCGTGGAGCGATCCCGCGCCCGACGTTGGCAAGCCGTTCTTGCCGGGCGAACCGCCCATTGGTCCGATAGGCGGCAAAGGACCGTGGGGCTAGCGCTCCGCTCATTCCCGCGCAGGCGGGAATCCAGAGAAACTTTTTTCCGCTGCCTGAATAAAGGCTGGGTCCCCGCCTTCGCGGGGACGAGCGGATAATTATTATCGCTTGCGCGAAACCTCTAATGTCCGTCGAACGCCATCAGCGTGCGCACCGGCACGTCCATGGCGCGCAGCTTCTTGGCGCCGCCGAGCTCGGGCAGGTCGATGACGAAACACGCCGCCAGCACCTCGGCGCCAAGTTGACGCAAAAGTTTCACCGCCGCTTCCGCCGTGCCACCAGTGGCGATCAGGTCGTCGACCAGCACCACGCGCTCGCCTTTGACCAGCGCGTCGGCATGCATCTCGATCCTCGCCATACTCCAGCATATAGGTGACGCTGACGCGCTTATGCGGCAGCTTGCCCTTCTTGCGGATCGGAATGAAACCGGCCGACACCTGATGCGCCACCGCGCCGCCAAGGATGAAGCCGCGCGCCTCGATGCCGGCGACCTTGTCGATCTTCATGCCGGCCCAGGGCTGCACCAGTTCATCAACGGCGCGGCGGAAGGCGCGCGCGTCACCGAGCAGCGTGGTGATGTCGCGGAACATGATGCCGGGCTTCGGGTAATCCGGGATCGAACGGATCGACGCGCGCAGGTCGAGATCGGCAGTTGGTGGGGTCATGGCTGGCGTCCGAACCTTCTGCTGTCGGGCATCATAGCGGTTTACGCCCTTTGATCGCATTGGCGCGGGCACTGTAGGTGATGCGTCCGGACGAACCCGCCGGCAAGCGCGCCTTTACCATCGCCTTCAACGAATCAAGTTCCGGCACCGGCATCTTCGCTACAATCGGGGCAATCGCGGCGCTCAATTGAGTTATCGCCCAGAACTCTTCAAAGTCGCCGTAAGTCCGCTGCACGACGATCTCGCGTGTCTCAACCGCTTCGATGCCGGCGCCGTTCCATAGTTGGATGAGGGCATCAATCCGCGATGCATCTGCCCGCGGCGGAAGCACCGGCGTGACGCCCATTTCTCGCATCGCGGCTTGCAGCGGCTCCATTGGAAAGCCGCCGCCCAGCACATCCCAAGCATAGGTGGCAACCAGTCCGCCGGGCTTCGTCACCCGCGCCAGTTCGGCAACGCCTTTGGCGGGTTCGGGCACAAAGAAGATCACCAGCGCCATCACGGCGACGTCGAAGCTGCTATCGGCAAAGGGCAGCGCCATCGCGTCACCTTGCTGGAATTTGGCCAGCTTTTCCGCCGGCCGGGTGCGGGCGAAAGCGAGCTGGCCCTCGGACGGGTCGATGCCCTGCACTTCGGCAGGCGCGCAGCGGTCGACAATGTTCTCGGTGAAGGCGCCGTTGCCGCAACCGACGTCGACCCATTTCAAGCCCTTGGCCGGAGCCAGCCAGTCGATGAACACATCGCCGGCGATGCGGCTCCAGATGCCCATGAATTTTTCATAGGCGGCGCCGTCGTCGAAGCGGATTACTGGATCTGTCATTTTTAGCCCCAACGCGCTGCGGAAATCAGTCGTCCCCGAAAGCAACTTTACCTGCCCAGCACCCTGCCCGCCACCGCATCGAGCTTCTTTATCAGCTCCGGATCGCGCGCCTCCGGCTGCGTGATCAAGGCGCTGTCGAGCGCGCGGTCGGAGCCGATCGGGCACATTTCGTGCTCGCGCGGAAAGTCGCGCGCCAGCCGCGCCACCAGGCGCTTGGCGCGTTCGGCATTTTCCAAAAGCACCGAGACGATCTGCTGCACGGTGACGGCGTCGTGGTCGGGATGCCAGCAATCGAAGTCGGTCACCATGGCAACAGTCGCGTAGCAAATCTCGGCTTCGCGGGCGAGCTTGGCTTCCGGCATGTTGGTCATGCCGATCACCGAATAGCCGAGCCCCTTATAGGTCATGCTCTCGGCGTACGTGGAGAACTGCGGCCCCTCCATGCAGATATAGGTGCCGCCGAGTTTGGGCTCGATGCCTTCTTTCAGCGCCGCCGCGGCGATGCGCGCGCGCAGCAAAGGCGAGACCGGATGCGCCATCGACACATGCGCCACCAGGCCCTTGCCGAAGAACGAGCTCTCGCGCTTATGGGTGCGGTCGACGAACTGATCGACCAGCACGAAAGTGCCGGGGGCCAAGTCCTCCTTGAACGAGCCGCAGGCCGACAGCGACACCAGATCGGTGACGCCGGCGCGCTTCAGGATGTCGATATTGGCGCGGTAGTTGATGTCGGAGGGCGACAGCCGGTGGCCCTTGTCGTGGCGCGGCAGGAAGACGACCGGCAGGCCTTCGATCTCGCCGATGCGCAAGGCGCCGGACGGCTCGCCCCAGGGCGAGGCGATGCGCTCCTCGCGCACATTCTGCAGGCCCGGCAGGTCGTAAACGCCGGAACCGCCGATAATGCCGAGGACTGATTTGGTCATGCCCGCCCCATCCGCCTATCCCAAAAAACGAAAGGGCCCTATTCAGGGCCCTCGCGTCAAGAGATGTCGGATACCGTTTTAGTGAACGGCCGACCACACCTTCTTCTTGGTGAAGTACATCAGGCCCGACAGAACGATCAGGAAGATCATGACCTGGAAGCCGGTGCGCTTGCGCTGCACCAGCTTGGGTTCCGCCGCCCACATCAGGAACGCGGTGACGTCCTTGGAGTACTGCGCCAGGGTCGCCGGCGAGCCGTCGTCGAAGGTGACCTGGCCGTCGGACAATGGCTTCGGCATGGCGATGACGTGGCCGGGGAAATATTCGTTGTAGTTGCCGCCCGCCGGCATGGTGAAGCCGGCCGGCGCCGCGTCCTTGTAGCCGGTGAGGATCGCGTGGATGTAGTCCGGCCCCGCCTCCTGGTACTGCGTGAAGATGTCGAGCACGAACAGCGGGAAGCCGCGCATGTAGCCGCGCGCCTTGGCGAGCGTCGACATGTCGGGCGGCGCGGTGCCGCCATTGGCCGCGGCAGCGGCCGCGTCATTGGCGAAGGGCGACGGGAAGTGGTCGGCCGGACGGCCGGCGCGCTCGATCGTCTCGCCTTTGTCGTCGATATCCTTGATCTTGTATTCGGCGGCCAGCGCGGCGACCTGCGCCTCCGAGAAGCCGGGGCCGCCGGCATCGGCGAGCGAGCCGATCGAGAGCAGGCTGAGCGAATGGCAGCTCGAGCAGACTTCCTTGTAGATCTTGAAGCCGCGCTGCAACTGGCCTTCGTCGTATTTGCCGAACGGGCCGGCGAACGACCACTTGACGGCCGGCGGCGCCGGGACTTCGTGGACCTGCGCCATCGCGGGCGCGGCGAAGGCCGCGATCGCGGTGGCAATCGTCAGAGCGAGGATGGTGTTCTTGTTGGTCATGACGATGCCCCCGCTCACGCTTTCGCGCCCAAGACCGATTCCGAAATCGAATTCGGCAACGGCTTGGTCTTTTCAAAGATGCCGAGCAACGGCAGGATGACGATGAAGAAGGCAAAATAGTAGAGCGTGAACAGCCGCGACATGATCACGTAGATGCCTTCCGGCGGCTTGGAGCCGAGCCAGCCCAGCCCGATGCAGACGATCACCCACAGCCAGAAGAACTGCTTGAACAGCGGGCGATAGCGGCCCGACTTGACGTGCGAAGTGTCGAGCCAGGGCAGGAAGGCGAGGATCAGGATCGAGCCGAACAGCGCGACGACGCCCAACAGCTTGTCCGGGATCGAGCGCAGGATCGCGTAGAACGGCAGGTAATACCATTCCGGCACGATTTCCGCCGGCGTCACCGCCGGGTTGGCCGGGATGTAGTTGTCCGGATGGCCCAGGAAGTTCGGCACGTAGAACACGAACCAGCAATACAGGATCAGGAAGCAGGCCATGAAGAAGCCGTCCTTCACCGTCGCATAGGGCGTGAACGGCACGGTGTCCCGCTCCGACTTCGGCTCGATGCCGGTCGGGTTGTTCTGCCCCGCTACATGCAGCGCCCAGACGTGCAGGATGACGACGCCCGCGATCACGAAGGGCAGCAGGTAGTGCAGCGAGTAGAAGCGGTTGAGCGTCGGGTTGCCGACGGCGTAGCCGCCCCACAGCCAGGTGACGATGGTGTCGCCGACGCCGGGAATGGCCGAGAACAGATTGGTGATGACGGTGGCGGCCCAGAAGCTCATCTGGCCCCAGACCAGCACATAGCCCATGAAGCCGGTAGCCATCATCAAGAGATAGATGATGACGCCAAGAATCCAGAGGACCTCGCGCGGCTCCTTGTACGACCCGTAATAGATGCCGCGGAACATGTGGATGTAGACGGCCAGGAAGAACATCGCCGCGCCGTTGGCATGCAGATAGCGCAACAGCCAACCGTAGTTGACGTCGCGCATGATGGCTTCGACCGACTTGAAGGCGAGATCGACGTGCGGCGTGTAGTGCATCGCCAGCACGATGCCGGTGACGATCTGGATGCCGAGCATCATTGAAAGGATGCCGCCGAAGGTCCACCAGTAATTGAGATTACGGGGCGTCGGATAGGCGACGAAAGATGAATGAATGAGACCGCCGATCGGCAGCCGCTTCTCAAACCACTGCAGAACTTTGCTCTGCGGCTGGTAGGTCGAATTTCCGCTCATGGTCGTACCTTGAATGCGACGTTTTCGATCAGCCGATTTGAATCTTGGTATCGGAGACGAATTTGTACGGCGGCAGGGGAAGGTTCTTCGGCGCCGGGCCTTTCCGGATACGGCCGGCGGTATCGTATTGCGAGCCGTGGCACGGGCAGAACCAGCCATCGAACTCGCCCTGATGGGCGAGCGGGATGCAGCCGAGATGGGTGCAGATGCCGATGACGACGAGCCACTGGTCGTGGCCAGCCTTGACGCGTTCCGAGTCGGGCTCGGGATCCGGCAGGCTCGCCAAGGCGACGTTCTTGGCCTCGTCGATCTCTTTCTTGGTGCGATGGGAGATGAAGATCGGCTTGGAGCGCCAGAACACCTTAATGATCTGACCGTCCGCGATCGGCGCCAGATCGACGTCGATCGGCGCGCCGGCAGCGATGGTCGATGCATCCGGATTCATTTGCGCAATCAGCGGCACCAAGGCCGCCGCAGCGCCGACAGCGCCTACGGCGCCGGTGGCGATGTAAAGGAAATCGCGGCGCGTGTGCTCCGCAGAAGACACGGTCGTCACGTCTGAATCCTCTCCCCCGGCTGGCTTAAATCGACCGCCCACGGCTGGAACCGAGGATACAAAACCCGCGGCGGCGGGGCGGACCGGACACGGCAATCCTCAAGAAGGCAGGATGGCGTTTTCGGTGGGTTCTATTGGCACCCTTGCGGTGCGAGTGCAAGCCCAACTAAGCGCGGTTGGCCAAAGTGGTCACCGGTTTTGCACTCCACCGCGCCGATTATGTAAAAAAGCGCGCAATCCGGGCCGCTTACCGGTATCCCTTCGGCCTGCAAAGCCCTGCCCGAGGTCAGCCGATGCGAATCGCCCTTTACGAACCGGACATTCCCCAGAATACCGGGACGATCCTGCGGACCTGCGCCTGTCTGGGGCTGGAAGCCCATATCATCGAGCCGGCCGGCTTTCCGGTCACCGACCGAGCGTTCCGCCGGGCCGGAATGGACTACCTCGATCAGGTGACCATCGTCCGGCACGTCGACTTCGCCAGCTTCGACGCCTGGCGGCGTCAGGAGCGGCTCACTTTGGTGCTCATGACGACTGCTGCGGACCAGCACTATCTCGAGCATGACTTCAGGGACGAGCAGGTCATCCTGTTCGGCCGCGAAAGCGCCGGCGTGCCGCAAGCCGTCCACGACGCCGCCGACGTCCGCCTGGTGATTCCGGTGCGCGAGGGCCTGCGGTCGCTCAACATTGCCGTGTCGATGGCCATGGTGGCGGGCGAGGCGCTGCGGCAGACGGCGGGATTTCCCCGGTGATAGCATTCGCCGCCGCAACGGACTAAAGCCTCGCCGATGACCGACGATATCGAAGCCCGCAAAGCCAAAGCCCGGACCTGGTTCGAGGCGCTGCGCAACGAGATTTGCGCCTCGTTGGAGGCAATCGAAGACGCCCTGCCCGCTTCCGCCCCTTTAGCGGATCGCCCGGCCGGGCGTTTCGTGCGCACGCCGTGGAACCGCGCCGTTCATGACCGAGGGTCAGGTGGCGGGGGCGTGATGTCGATCATGCGCGGCCGGGTGTTCGAGAAAGTCGGCGTGCACTGCTCGACCGTGCATGGAGAGTTCGCGCCGGAATTCCGCAAGGAGATTCCCGGCGCTGCCGACAATCCGAATTTCTGGGCCTCGGGCATTTCGCTGATCGCGCACCCGCACAATCCGCATGTGCCGGCGGTGCATATGAACACGCGCTTCGTCGTCACGTCGAAAGCCTGGTTCGGCGGCGGCGCCGACCTGACGCCGGTGCTCGACAATCGACGCACGCAGACCGATCCGGACACGATCGCCTTCCATGCCGCCATGCGCGCACCGAGCGACGCGCACAGCGACGTCGCCGATTACGACAAGTTCAAGAAATGGTGCGACGACTATTTTCACCTCAAGCATCGCAACGAGCCGCGCGGCATCGGCGGCATTTTCTACGACTATCTCGAGACCGACTGGGCCGCGACCTTCGCCTTCACGCAAGATGTCGGCCGCGCCTTTCGCGATATCTATCCGAAGATCGTCGAGCGGAATTTCACCACGCCATGGAACGAGGCCGAGCGCGACGAGCAGTTGATCCGCCGCGGCCGCTATGTCGAGTTCAACCTGCTCTACGACCGCGGCACGATTTTCGGGCTGCGCACCGGCGGCAATGTCGACTCGATCCTGTCGTCGATGCCGCCCGTGGTGAAATGGCCTTGAACAGCTTTATCTGAACGCCGCGACGATCATCATCACGCCGCCGAGCAGCACGATAAAATCGAGGATCGCGGTGTGCACATGCACCGGCATGCGCGCGACGAACAGCCGCGCCAGGAACGCACCCGGAAAGGCGATGACGCCAGTCAGCAGCGCAAATGCCAGAACCTGTGCCGTCACCACGCCGCCAAGTGCGAATACCGAAATCTTGACCGTCGAGACGATGATCGACACGGCGGCATCGGTCGCGACAACCGCGGCGCCTTCGAGGCCGGCCGCCATCAACAGCGACAGCATGATGACGCCCGAGCCGGCGGTGCCGCCGACGACAACGCCGTAGCCGACCGCGCCTACACACAGGCCGCGATTGCTGATGCGCACCTCGTGATGTTTGAGCAGCCGGCGCAGCGGCACGCTGAGAATCAGCATCGATCCGATGACGAGAGCTGCGCCTTTCCCCGTCAAAAAGGTGTAGCCCCAGGCGCCGATGGCACAGGTCGGCAATGCAAAGAAGCCTGCACGCCACACGCGCGGCCAATCGGCATATTTAAAGAACGCGGTGACGCGGCCGAAATTGTTGAACAGAGCCGAAATCGCGATGATCGGCACCACCGGCGCAGCGCCGATCATCGGCACCAGCACCAATGGCATCAACGCGCCGCTTCCGTAGCCCGAAACGCCGCCGATGACAGAAGCGAGCAGCGCGACGCCGGCGACCAGCAACAATTGCGCCAGCGAAATATCGGCAAATCCGGAGAGAAGATTCATGCCGGCTGTTTACGCGCCCGCCGCCGCTTTGTCCGCGATATTTTCCAGCAGCCCAGCATCGCTGGGAAACCCCGCCGCCATCCAGCCCGCTTCGGCCGCGCGCAACGCCGCGCCTAAAGCCGGACCTTTGCCGATGCCGCGCTTGATGAAGTCGGCGGCCTTCAGCGGGAACAGCGGCGCGGTCCAGCGTTGCGGCAACGTCGCCAATGAATGCCAATCCTTATCACCGGCCGAGCCTTGCGACCGCGCCCAGCCGAGCAGCGCGTGATCGGTGAAGGCTTCCGGACCCAGCCGGTAGAGCAGCGCGCGCGCGCCGCCCTCGCCTATCGACGGCGACATCCGCCGCCAGCCTTCGGCCATCGACCCCAACCGCGCGTGCTCGTTGTTGGTCAGCCGCAGTTTCTGCCACAGACGTTCGGCGTCCTCAGTGACCGACACGGCGAGCGCGCCGAGGCGCCGCACCGAGCAAGGCTTCGCGCCGATCGCGGCCTCAGACTTGGCCAGATTCACGAATGACGCCAGATAAGTCACGCCGCCGAGAATGCGCAACGCGAGGCCGGCATCCGCCATCACGACCAAAGTCGGCACCGCATGCGTGGCGACCAGCAGCTTCACGATCTCCATGCGCACGCGTTCGCGCGACAACTGGTCAAGCCCATCGCGGCCGGCAATGCAGGCGGCAAGCCCCTCGGCATCGGGATCGCCGCCCGGCCCGTACGCGGCATGAAAGCGGAAGAAGCGCAGGATACGCAGATAGTCTTCGGCGATGCGTTGGCCGGCGTCGCCGATGAAACGCACGCGCCGCACCGCCAGATCCGCCAACCCGCCGGTGTAATCGTACACCGCGCCGTCGCGCGTCACCGACAGCGCATTGATGGTGAAATCGCGCCGGGCAGCGTCGTCGCTCCAGTCGCGGCCGAAGGCGACCTTGGCGTGACGGCCATAGGTCTCGACGTCGGTGCGCAAGGTCGTCACCTCGAACGGATGCTTGTCGATGACCACCGTGACGGTGCCATGCTCGATGCCGGTCGGCACCGGCTTGAAACCGGCGGCCTTGACGCGGCGCACGACTTCTTCCGGCACCGCGGTGGTGGCGACATCGACCTCGTGAATCGGCATGTCGATCAGCGCATTACGCACCGCGCCGCCGACGACGCGCGTTTCCTCGCCGTCGCGGTCGAGCACGTCGAGCAGCTGCGCAAGCTCGACGGCGAATGGCCAGCCGGCCATGTCGATCTTGCGCGCGGTCGCGCCGGGCGCGGGTTTGTTCACTTGGTCGTCCCCGGCACGAATTTGCCGTTCTCCAGATGCGCCGGGATATAGGTCGAGCCCGGCCTGGAGCCGGAAAAATGCGCGAAAAAGATGAAACTGCCGACCACCAGCACCAGTGCGACGATGGTCAGCCAGGCCAGCCGCGTCAGCGGCCAGGATTCGATATCCATGATGCCGGCCTTGGTCGCCCACAGGAACACCGCGTAGAGCACGAACGGCGCGGCGAACAGCGCGATTTCGGTGAAGACCGGGCGGATCATTTATAAATCCTGTCGTGCAGGTTCCGCAAAATTCCCGCGGTCACGCCCCAGATGTAACGCTCGCCGAAAGTGATGGCATAGAAATGCCGCGTCATGCCCTGCCAGTCGCGCGAATGGCGCTGCACATTGGCCTGATCCATCAGGAAGGCGAGCGGCACCTCGAAGGCGACGTCGACCTCGCCGGTATTGAGCGTCAGAATGAAACCCGGCTTGACGCGCGCGATGGTCGGCACGATGCGATAGCCGAGCGTTGTCATATAGACGTCGAGATAGCCGAGCGGCTCGACCAGCGCGCGGTCGAGCCCGATTTCCTCCTCCGCCTCGCGCAGCGCGGCGGTGAGCGGATCGGCGTCGGTCTTGTCGATCTTGCCGCCGGGAAACGAAATCTGGCCGGGATGATCGGGCAGATGCTGCGCGCGCTGCGTCAGCAGCACGGTCGGCTCCGCATGATCGACGATGGCGACCAGCACCGCCGCCGGCCGGATTGGCCGCACCTCGGCGATTTTCTGCATCACCGGATCGGCGTCGTGATCGCCGCGCTGGGGCGTCACATTCGGATCGCTGATGCCGGCCGGCAGCTTGAGCGACAACCGCTCGCGCGCCCGCGCATAGAACTCGTCCGAACTGAGAGCCGGCACCGCTTGCGCGCCATGCATTATAAAAACTCCCGCAACGCGCTGGCTTCCGCCATCGAAAAAAACTCGCCGGCCGAGGCGACGCCGAACATGGCCTTGCCGCCGACGTCGCGCTCCTCGCCCAGCTCGACCAGATCGTAAAACAGCGCCCGCGTCACCTTTGCCCACAGGTCGCTGCGGACATGCAGCATCGGCTTGAGCCCGCCGTTTGCCGCGTCCTCGTCGAAACGCAGCGCATAGCCGGGGCCGGCCTCGACCCAGTCGTCGACATTGGTGCGGAAGCGCAGCACCCGTCCACCCTCGCCATTTGTGACACTCAGCTCGACGGCGAGAAACGGCGCGTCTTCGACGACGATGCCGACTTTCTCCACCGGCGTGACCAGAAAGTAGCTGTCACCCTCGCGCTTGAGCACCGAAGCGAACAATTTGACTAAAGCCGGGCGTCCAATCGGCGTCTTTTGGTAGAACCAGGTGCCGTCAGAGGCGATCTTCATGTCGATATCGCCGCAAAACGGCGGATTCCACAGATGCACCGGGGGCAGCCCTTTACCGGTCCCACGCGGCAGCATGGCGGCTATTTCCTCCAGCCCGCCTGTCGTCTTTTCCTGCCCTGCCTTCGCCATTGTTTCCCTACGATAATCAGATGCTTCGCATCTGTTCGCAACTTCGTGACCGGCCCGGACCCGCAATGCAAGATAGCGTAGGCTTGGCGGAATAATGAGGCAGATTCGCCGCAAAGCCACGCAGCAAAATCCGCGTGGTGCGTTTGTTGCATAGCCCTTGGGCAGCCCGAACTCTCGATAAAAGGAACTCGGATCATGGCGTCGGCAAGCGGCGAAAGCCTTGAAAAGCTGGAAGATATGATCGTGCGCGCGGCGGAATCGACCGCCACCCATGTGCGCGCCGCCAAGGCCGCCATCGGCGCCGTCATTTTCGGCCAGGAACTGGTCGTCGAACGCGCTCTGGTCACCGTGCTGTCCGGCGGCCACGCGCTGCTGGTCGGCGTGCCGGGCCTCGCCAAGACCAAACTCGTCGAGACCATGGGCATCGCGCTCGGCATGGATGCCCGCCGTGTGCAGTTCACGCCCGATCTGATGCCGTCCGACATTCTCGGTTCCGAAGTGCTGGACGAGAACGTCAGCGGCAAGCGCAGCTTCCGCTTCATCCCCGGTCCGGTCTTCGCGCAATTGCTGATGGCCGACGAGATCAACCGCGCCTCGCCCCGCACCCAGTCGGCGTTGCTGCAGGCGATGCAGGAACAGCATGTGACAGTCGCCGGCGCGCGTCACGACCTGCCCAAGCCGTTCCACGTGTTGGCGACGCAGAACCCGCTCGAGCAGGAAGGCACCTATCCGCTGCCGGAGGCGCAGCTCGACCGCTTCCTGATGGAAATCGACGTCGACTATCCCGATCTCGCTTCCGAGCGCAAAATCCTGTTCGACACCACCGGCGCCGACGATAGCCGCGCCAAGGCGGCGATGACCGCCGACGACCTGATCGCGGCACAGCGGCTGGTGCGCCGTCTGCCGGTTGGCGAGTCCGTCGTCGAGGCGATCCTGCAACTGGTGCGCTCGGCGCGCCCCGGTCCGGAATCCGGCGATCTCGGCAAGTTCATCTCCTGGGGCCCCGGCCCGCGCGCCAGTCAATCGCTGATGCTGGCGGTGCGCGCCCGCGCGCTGCTCGACAACCGCTTCGCGCCGTCGATCGACGACGTGCTCGAACTGGCCGAGCCGATCCTCAAGCACCGCATGGCGCTGACCTTCGCCGCCCGCGCCGAAGGCGAGACCATCACCAACATTATCGCGCGTCTCAAGACGCGCATCGGATAGGAAATGGCCGAGCCGAGCCTCAAGGACGCCAATAACCAGTCGGTCAAGGCCGCCGTCGGCAAGAGCAGCAAGCTCGCCGCGCGGATTCCGCGGCTGATCCTGGAAGCGCGGCGCGTCGCCTCGACGGTCATTCACGGCCTGCACGGCCGCAGGCGCGCGGGCTCCGGCGAGAACTTTTGGCAGTATCGCCATTTCGTGTCGGGCGAGCCGGCGCAGAATATCGACTGGCGGCGTTCGGCGCGCGACGATCATCTCTATGTGCGCGAGCGCGAGTGGGAAGCCTCGCATACGATCTGGCTGTGGGCCGACCGCTCGCCGTCGATGGATTTCAATTCGTCGCTGACCGAATGGAGCAAGCTCGACCGCGCGCTGGTGGTGTCGTTTGCGCTGGCCGAGGTTCTCGTGCAGGGCGGCGAACGGGTCGGCATTCCCGAACTGATGCGGCCGACCGCCAACCGCAACGTCATCGAGAGCATGGCGCAGCGCATCGTCCACGACATGCGCGACGCGCCCAGCCTGCCGCCGAATTTCGCGCCGGCGCCGTTCTCCGAAGTCGTGCTGTTGTCCGACCTGTGGAGTCCGATCGCGGAATTCCGCAAGACCGTCGGCCAGCTCGCCGCCAATGGCGCGCGCGGCCATGTCGTGCAGGTGGTCGATCCGGCGGAAGAGACATTCCCGTATTCGGGCCGCATCGAATTCGTCGAATCCGAAGGCCTCGGCAGCGTCACCGCCGGCCGCGCCGAAACCTGGCGTGACGACTATCAGAAACTGCTGGCCGATCACCGCGCGGCGTTGCGCGCCGAGACCGAGCAGTTCGGCTGGACCTTCACCGTCCATCGCACCGATCGCGGCCCGACCGAATTACTGTTCGCGCTGCACGCCCGCATGGGCGCCAACGCGGTCGCCACCGCCGTCAACAGCCGGCACACGCCGTCGCAGAGACGGAGCGCCACATAATGGGCGCACTTCCACTCGCATTCGCGCAGCCTTTGGTGCTGCTCGGCCTCATCAGCCTGCCGATTCTGTGGTGGCTGCTGCGGCTGGTGCCGCCGCGTCCACGCACCATTAGCTTCCCGCCGACGCGCCTGCTGTTCGAGATCGCGCCGAAGGAAGAAACGCCGTCGCGCACGCCGTGGTGGCTGACCTTGCTGCGGCTGTCGCTGGCCGCGATTGTCATCATCGCCGCCGCTGGGCCTTTATGGAATCCGCCGCTCGCCACCGCCAACAAGGCGGCGCCGCTGCTGATCCTCGTCGACGACGGCTGGGCCGCGGCCTCGACCTGGGATGCGCGGCTGCGCACCGCCGATGAACTGCTCGCGCGCGCCGAGGCCGACGGCCGCGGCGTCGCTGTACTGCCGCTGTCGGAAACCGGCCGCGACCTGTCGATGCAGGTTGCCGGCGCCGCGCGCGTGCAGATCAAGCAACTCAAGCCGAAGCCGCATGCGGTCGAGCGCACCGAGGCGCTGCCGGTGATCGATCGCTTTCTGAAGGGGACGCCGGAGCTTGAAATCGTCTGGCTGTCGGACGGCGTCGATCTCGGCAGCGGCGCCGGCTTCGTCGCCGGGCTGAAAGACATCATCGGCAACCGCACCCTTACGGTCGTCGACGGCGGCATCGATATTCCGCATGCGCTGGCCGCCGCCGACAACGCCGCCGGCGCGCTGACCGTGAAGGTGCTGCGCGCGCAGACCGGCACGCCGGAGAACGGCCTGGTCAACGCCATCGATCTCAAAGGCCTGCCGCTCGGCGAAGCACCGTTCGTCTTCAAGCCAAGCGACCGCGAGACCGAAGCGGTCATCGATCTACCGGTCGAAATCCGTAACGACGTGGCGCGGCTGGAAATCGTCGGCGAACGTTCCGCCGGCAGCGTGCAGCTGCTGGATAAGCGCTGGCGGCGGCGCACCGTCGGCATTATCTCCGGCTCCGCCGCCGACCGCTCGCAGCCGCTGATCGGCGCCAGCTATTATCTGTCGCGCGCGCTCAATCCCTTCGCCGATGTCCGCCTCGCCGAAGGTGCGGCGCCGGCGGTGGCGATCACCCGCTTCCTCGACCAGAACCTGCCGATGCTGGTGCTCGCCGACGTCGGCAACGTCGCCGAGGCGCGCGAGCGGCTCGACAAGTGGATCGACAATGGCGGCGTGCTGGTGCGCTTCGCAGGTCCGCATCTGGCCGGCGCCACCGACGATCTGGTGCCGGTGAAGCTGCGCCGCGGCGGCCGCATCCTCGGCGGCAGCCTGAGCTGGGAGAAGCCGCAGCAGCTCGCGCCGTTCGCGCGCGACGGCCCGTTCAACGGCATGCCGGTGCCGACCGACGTCACCGTGACGCGTCAGGTTCTCGCCGAGCCGGACGCGCTCTTGAGCGAACGCACCTGGGCGACGCTCGCCGACGGCACGCCGCTGGTGACCGCGCAACGGCGCGGCAAAGGCCTGGTCGTGCTGTTCCACGTCACCGCCGATACACGCTGGTCCGATCTGCCGCTGGCCGGCACCTTCGTCGACATGCTGCGCCGTATCGTTGCGCTGTCCGGCGCCACCGCCGGCACCACGGAGGATGCCGCCGGCAACGCGGCGGGCGCCGGCCGCGCCGTCGTGCAAGCGGTGCCACCGACGCGCGTGCTCGATGGCTTCGGCGCCTTTTCACCGCCGTCGCCGACCGCGCGCCCGGTGACCGCCGGCTTCACCGGCCGCGCCAGCGCGGATCACCCGCCCGGTTTCTATGGTCCGCCGGAAGGCCTGGTCGCGGTCAATACGCTGGCGCCCGCCGACCGGCCGCTACCGCTCGACGTGTCGCCGCTCAATGCGCGGCTCGACGCCTCCCGGCAGGGCGAGCCGCTCGATTTGCGCGGGCCGCTGTTCATCGCCGCGCTACTGCTGCTGCTGATTGACGCGCTGGTGGTTTTCTGGCTCGCCGGCGGGCTGTCGAGCCTGACGCATCGCCGCCGCGCCGCCGCCGCGCTGATCGCCTTCGCCGTCATCGCCGGATTTGCGCTGCACGACAGCGCGCGCGCGCAGACGCCGGCCCCGGCGCCGGCACAGCTACCGCAACTGTCGGCGCAGCAGCAGGACTTCGCCATGAAGGCGACGCAGCAGACCCACCTCGCCTACATCATCACCGGCGATGCCGAAGTCGATGCCATCAGCAAGGCCGGGCTTGACAGCCTGTCGCTGTTTCTCGCGCAACGCACCGCGCTCGAACCGGGCGACGCGATGGGCCTCGATCCGGAGCGCGACGAACTCTCGTTCTTCCCGCTGATCTACTGGCCGGTGTCGCTCACCGCGGCGAAGCCGTCGCGCACCGCACTCGACCGCATCGACAGCTACATGAAGCGCGGCGGCACCGTGGTGTTCGACACCCGCGACGCCGTCGATGCGCCGCCCGGCCCCGGCGGCGAAATGCAGAGCCCCGGCATGGTGGCGCTGCGGTCGATCCTGTCGGCACTCGACGTGCCCGAACTCGAGCCGCTGCCGCGCGATCACGTCTTGAACAAAACATTCTTCCTGCTGCGCGATTTTCCCGGCCGCTTCACCAACGGTCAGCTCTGGGTCGAAGCGCAGCCGGCCGACAACGAAGACGAGCCGGGCCGCCCGGTGCGCGCCGGCGACGGCGTCTCCTCGATCATGATCACCTCGAACGATCTGGCCGGCGCCTGGGCGATGCGCCCGGACGGCCAGCCGATGCTGCCGATGGTGCCGGGCGAGCCGCGCCAGCGCGAATTCGCCTTCCGCGCCGGCGTCAACATCGTCATGTACGCACTGACCGGCAACTACAAAGCCGACCAGGTGCATATCCCGGCGCTGCTCGAACGGCTGGGGCAGTAACGATGCGGACAGCAACATTATGAACCTCGGCATCGCATTCGCTCCCCTGGTGCCCGACTACGTGGTGTGGACCGCGTTCGGCGTCGCCGTGCTGATTTCCATATTGCTCCTCGTCGTGCGCAGCCGCGGCGCCGTGGTGCGCGCGCTGGCGATGGCGATGATGGTGCTGGCGCTTGCCAACCCGTCGTTCACGCGCGAGGACCGCGAGCCGATTCCGTCGGTCGCCGCCGTCATCATCGACAAGAGCCCGAGCCAGGATTTCGCCGACCGCAATGCGCAGACCGAAGCCGCGCGCGCGGCCATCGTCGAACGGCTCAAGCGCATCCCCGGCCTCGAAGTGCGCGTCGCCGAGGCAGGCGCCGCCGACGGTGAGACCGACGGCACCAAATTGTTTTCCGCGCTCTCGTCGACATTGGCCGACGTGCCGCCGGACCGCATCGCCGGCGCGATCATGATTACCGACGGCCGCGTCCACGACATTCCGGCCGATGCCGCGGCGCTCGGCTTTACCGCGC
>JAQSCR010000388.1 GCA_029945495.1 Pseudolabrys sp.
AACCCCGACAGCGTGGGCCCGATCGCCGGTGCGACGGCGATGACGATCGAGATGACGGTGCCCAAAGTGGCGATGTTGAGCGTGTCCCAGATCGGCCGCCACAGATAATGAATATAGCCCCAGGCCGGCGGCACCATGCGGGCGCCGAGATCGCCGGCCTGCGCCGGCGCGTCGAGCACGAAGGCCCAGATGGTGCGTTCCGAGATCAGCTGGAAGCAATAGACGAAGACGGCGGTGCCGAAGAGCCAGGCCACCCAGACCGCGAGTTGGGTCCTGCGATCGCGCCGCTGCCAGGTTTTCTTCGGGGCGACGACGGTGTCGCTCATCACTGCACCCAGCGCCGCAGATAGCCGGAGGAATATTCCACCAGCATGACGATGGCGATGATGATGAGAACGATCGCCGCCGCCGAATCGAATTCGTAGCGGTCGAACGCGGTATTGAGCGTCGCGCCGATGCCGCCGCCGCCGACAATGCCGACCACCGCCGACTCGCGGAAGTTGATGTCGAGCCGATAGAGCCCGAGCCCGATCATGCGCGGCATCACCTGCGGCTGCACGCCGTAATTGATCCATTGCAGCCAGCCGGCGCCGGTCGCGCGCACGGCTTCCGCCTGGCTCGCATCCATGTCCTCGATGTCTTCGGCCAAGAGCTTGCCGTAGAAGCCGATGGTGGCGAATGACAAAGTGACGAAACCGGCGAAGGGTCCGAAGCCGAACAATTTGACGAAGAAGATCGCCAGGATGATTTCCTGGAAGCTGCGCGACACCGCCAGCACCGCGCGGCAGAAATAATACACCGGGGCCGGCGCGATGTTGCGCGCGGCGCCGATGCCGACGGGAATCGATAGCGCGATGCCGACGACGGTGGCGGCGACCGTCATCCACAGGGTCTCGGCAATGCCTTCGACGATTTCGTCCCACCGGCTGGTGAAATCGGGCGGAAAGAACGCGGTGATGAATTGCGTGCCGCGCGGCAGGCCTTCCCACACCCGCGTCCAATTGACATCGGTGGTGCCGAGCGCGAGCGAGAGATAGATCGCGGCCCCTAAGATCAGCGTCCAGCGCAGCCAGGCGCGCTTGATCGCCGGCGGCTTTTTCCAGCGGCGATGCGTGGCGGGGAGGGCGAGGCTCACGTCAGCCCCGCCAGGCGGTCGCGCTCGATCGAGGGTATTGCCGGCGCAACCTCGCCGACCGGCTCCGCGTCATTGTCGGTCTCGTCATCCGCCTTGCGGATGGTCGCCGACCAGTCCTCCTCGCCGTAGATTTCGGTCAGCACCGCTGGCGTCAGCCTGTCGGGCGGCCCGTCATAGACGATCTCGCCGAGCTTGAGGCCGACGATGCGCTCGGCGAACATCTGCGCCAGCATGACGTCGTGAATGTTGATGATCGCCGACAGCTTGCGCTCGCCGCACAGTTCCTTGATCAGCCGCATGATCTGGCGCGAGGTCTTGGGGTCGAGCGAGGCGGTCGGCTCGTCGACCAGCAGCAGTTCCGGATTCTGGATCAGCGCGCGGCAGATGCCGACGCGCTGACGCTGGCCGCCGGACAATTCATCGGCGCGCTTGTCGGCCATGTGGTCGAGGCCGACACGCTGCAACAGGCGGAAGGCTTCGTCGATGTCGGATTGCGGAAACCTGCGCATGAAGCTTTGCCAGAAGCCGACATAACCGAGCCGGCCGCTCAGCACGTTTTCCATCACCGACAGCCGCTCGACCAGCGCGTATTCCTGGAAGATCATGCCCATGCGCCGGCGCATGCGGCGCAGCTCGCCGCTGCGCAAGGCGACGATCTCGGTGTCGTTGAGCGTGATGGTGCCCGCGGTCGGCTCGACCAGCCGATTGATGCAGCGGATGACGGTGGACTTGCCGGCGCCCGACGGTCCGATCAGCGCCATCACCTGGCCGTCCGGCACGTCGAGATCGATGCCCTTGAGCGCGAGATCGCCCGTACGATAGCGCTTGGTCAGTCCCTTGATGCGCAACATTAAAGCGCGTCCCCCACGCGACCGAAGAATGCCGGGCTGCGCCGCTTAAAGGGCGCAGCCCGGAAAAAGCGTCGACGTCAGATCTATTTGCAGGTGTATTTGACGCCGTTCGCCGCATCGATCTTGCGGATCACGCTCCAGTCCTTCTGATAGGTGATCGGCGCGAACTTGTCCTCGCCCTTGAATTCGGCCTTGAGCGCCGAGCCTTCCCACTTGAACGTGAAGAAGGCTTCCTTGATCTTGGCGACCAGTGCCGGATCGAGATTGTAGACATAGCCGTAGCCGGTGGTCGGGAAGGTCTCCGACTTGTAGATCGAACGGATCTTCTTCGCGTCGACAACCTTGCGCTCGATCATGCGGAACATGACTTCGTTGGCGATCGAGGCCGCGTCATAGTCCTTGTTAGCGACGCCGAGCACCGAGTTGTCGTGCTTGCCGGAGAACACCGGTTCGAAGTCGCGCTTGGCTTCGAGATTGAAGTCGGCCTTCAAAATCGCCGACGGCGCCTTGAAGCCCGAGTTCGATGTCGGCGACGTGAAGGCCAGCTTCTTGCCCTTGAGATCGGCAGGCGTCTTGATCGGGCTATCGGCCGGCACGATGATTTCCATCTCGTAGCCGAACTGACCGTTCTTGCCGGCCATGATCGCGAACGGCACGAAACCGGCGCAGTTCACCGCGATCGGATTGCCGCCGGTGTTGACGCCGGCGACGTGCAGGCGGCCGGAGCGCATGGCCTCCAGCTGCGCAGCGTTCGACTGCACTGGGAAGAAGGCAACCTTCTTGCCGGTCACTTCTTCCATATGCTTGATGAAACCGTCCCAGACTCGCGAATAGACCGCCGGGTCTTCCACCGGCGTGTAGGAAAAGATGATGGTGGACGGATTGACCAGCTTGCTGGCGTCTGTCGGCGTATCGGCGACGAGGTCGCCGTTGGAGTCGCAATAAGCCTTGTCGAGCGTGCCGCGCGGGCAGTCCTGCGCTGCGGCAGCGCCGATCAGGCCCGCGCTGACGATGACCGCCGCGCACAGGCCGGTAATGCTGCTTTTCGGTCGAGCCATGGTCGCCTCCCCCTGTCGTCCCAGCGTCGCGGACCGTTGGCCGCCGCTGGAAACCTTGTCGTTGGCCGGAAGCTTAGCCCAAAGAACCGGCGCGAAGCCAATAAGCAAAGCGGCCGCGGGGAGGGGCAAATCGCTGACCGCGATGGGCGCGAGCGGCAAGTATTGCGCAGGTGAGGCGCTGCCAGGTTCGTACGGCCGTACCCGCCGCCTAAGGTTTTCCAGGCAGCTCCTAGCCAGATACCGAGGCGAATACTGTACCGCCATTCGGGACATGCGCCAAAGCCGGCGAAATATACAAATCTTTCTTGTGTAATGGCGATCATTTCTGCCTTAGCTGCCTAAAAATAATCCGCATACAGATTGCATTAATCGCATATTAAACGCCCAGTAGTAAATCAACACCCACAGGTTGAAGCGGGGCACGACGCACTGGTTGAATGCCGGCAAGTGAAATATTCCGCGCGGCTATTCTTTCAGAGAATCTGATCGGACTAGCAATGTATAAGTTGACGATCATCGGCGCAGCAAAACCGGCCTTCGACGGCATCATCAAAGAGATTGGCGGCGTCGCCGATTGCGAGTTCAAGTCATTCGGCATGGCGATCGCCACGCCGCCCGGCAAATTCACATTAATCGATATCGACCTCGAAGAAGGTTCGCGGCTGGTCAGCCTGAAGAACTGGCTTGCCTGCAAGCCGAGCGGGGCCAAGGTCATTTTCGTGACCGACAAGTCGTCGCACTTGCAGGGGACGCGGGCGAGCGCCATCGGCGGCACCGACGTCATCCATCGCCCGTTTAACGGACGAATGTTGCTGGCGAAATTCATCGACGGCGTTGCGGCGACGGCAGTCGAAGCGGCACCGCCGTTGGCGCCCGATGCGCCCGAACCGCTGGACTTCAACGCGGCGGTTAACGGTCTGCAAACCGTCTTTTCCGCGGCGGCGTCGGGCGGACCGATCGATGCATCGACGATGCAAGTGGCGGCCAGCGCCGTTGTCGACGAAATCGAAAAACGCGGCCTGGCGTCCTGGGTCGACACCGTGCGTATGCACCACAGTCAGACTTATCAGCACTGTCTGCTGGTGACCGGCGTTGCCGTCGCCTTCGCCCATCACCTCAAGCTGTCGCGCGCCGATCGCGAACGGCTGTCGTTCGCCGGCATGCTGCATGATATCGGCAAGGCCCGCGTTCCGCTGGCGATACTCGAAAAGCCGAGTTCGCTCGACTTCGCCGAGATGGTCGAGATGCGCAACCATCCGCTGTACGGTTTCGAGATGCTGAGCAATCCGCAAGTGGTGCCGGCGGAAATGCTGGACATGGTGGTGCATCATCATGAATACCTCGACGGCAGCGGCTATCCGCACGGCCTGCAGGCGCACGAGATTTCCGATCTGGTTCGCGTGATCACGATCTCGGATATATTCGGCGCGCTGCTCGAAAAACGCTCGTACAAACCTCCCTTCACCGGCGCCGCCGCTTACAAGATCCTGGTCGATATGGGTGCCAAACTCGACAAGGACCTGGTGCGGGAATTCGAGTTGGTGTCGAAGTTCGATCAGCGCCAGTTCGAAACCGCCCGATAGCGGCCGCGCGACCGCGGGGCCGGGCGCGCCAGGCCGCATTTTTTCGGGCGGCCGCATGATCCGCGCCGGCCTTGCCACCAAAATATCGTCACCTGTCTGACGCCGTCGCCGGCAATGCCCGCTTTGCGGCCCATTGGCGTCGCCTCAGTGGCATTTTTCTTGCGTGGCGATGCCCCACAGTTTTGCACAGAAACCGGGCGCTTCGGCGACCCCCGGTTGCCCTTGCTGTCCGACGATGGAACAATTGCCGTCATTGTTCGTATGTAGATAGTTCGGTCGTGGTATTCTTTCAAAAAGCGTGACGGAGGCTTTCATGGCGCGTGCCGCGGTTTTCGAAGGTTCGCGTGGCGCGGCTGTTGCCTCGGGTGCCGGCAAGCTGCCGCTCGCCGAGGCGCGCGGATATTGGCGCGCGGCGTTCCGGCGGGTACGCGCGGAAACCGAAAGCCGCGCTGCGCATTTGTCGGCCGAGGATCAGATCATCCAGTCGATGCCGGATACCTCGCCGACCAAATGGCACTGCGCGCATGTCACCTGGTTCTTCGAGCAGTTTCTGCTGGTGCCGCACGATCCCGCTTACAGGATCTTCGACGAGCGGTTTCCATTTCTGTTCAATTCCTATTACGTCGCCGCCGGTCCGCGGCACGCGCGGCCGCAACGCGGCCTGATCACGCGGCCGAACGGCGAGGACGTCGCCAAATATCGCGCGCATGTCGATGCCGCGGTCGAGCGGTTGATCGACAACGCGCTGGAGGCTGACGCCGCGCGCGTGTTCGAAATTCTCGAGATCGGTCTAAATCACGAGCAGCAGCATCAGGAGCTGCTCGTCACCGACATCTTGCACGCCTTCGCGCAGAATCCCACCGATCCGGTCTATGACGCGGCCTGGCAGATGCCGCGTCCGGCTGCGGGACTGCGCAGCCTCGATGCCGACGACTTCGTCGATGTGCCGGCCGGCATTCACGCTGTCGGGCACGAGGGCGCGGCATTCTGTTTCGACAACGAGACGCCGCGCCACGATGCGCTGATCCCGAAAATGCGCATCGCCCGCCATCTGGTCAGCAACGCGGAGTGGCTGCGCTTCATCGATACCGGAGGTTACACGACGCCGTCGCTGTGGCTGTCGGACGGCTGGAGCGCGGTGCAGGCGGAAGGCTGGGAGGCACCCGGATACTGGCGCCGCAAGGACGGGCAGTGGCACGTGATGACGTTGGCCGGCCTCAAACCGGTCGATCCGGCCCAGCCGGTTTTGCATGTCAGCTATTACGAAGCCGAGGCGTTTGCGCGTTTTGCCGGTAAACACCTGCCAAGTGAGCAGGAATGGGAGGTTGCCGCCCGCGCCGGGCTCCTGGCCGATGGCTATGGAGTGGCTTGGCAATGGACACGCAGTGCTTATTTGCCCTATCCGGGCTATCGCGCGGCCGAGGGCGCCCTGGGTGAATACAACGGCAAGTTCATGATCAGCCAGATGGTCCTGCGCGGATCGTCGCTGGCCACGCCCGAGGGCCACGAGCGCGTGAGTTATCGAAATTTTTTCTACCCGCCGGCGCGCTGGCAATTCAGCAGCGTGCGCCTGGCGGAATTTATCTGAGTGCATGATCCCGAAAAGTGGGAACCGGTTTTCGGAATAAGATCATGTACAATGAACAATGAGGCGATCATGGCTGCGCTTGCACGTACCAATTCGTTGCCCAATTCGTTGTCGATGAACGACGAAGCCGAGGAGTCCGCGTTCGCGCGCGACGTGCTCAAAGGCCTCGGCGCGCGGCGCAAGAATCTGCCGCCGAAATATTTCTATGACGGCGCCGGCTCGCAATTGTTCGAGCGCATCACCGAACAACCGGAATATTACCCGACCCGCTGCGAGATGCGCATTCTGCAGGACAACGCCGCGGCGATTGCCAAGTTGATCCCGGCCGGCGCCGCGCTGGTGGAGTTCGGCTCCGGCTCGAACAAGAAGGCGCGCATTCTCCTGACGGCGGCGCCGGTGCTCGCGGCTTACGTGCCGGTCGACATCTCGGCCGAAATGCTGGAACAGGAAGCGGAAGCCTTGCAGCGCGACTTTCCGCGCCTCACCATTCGCCCGGTCGCCGCCGATTTCACGCAATCGTTTGAGCTGCCCGATGAAGCGAAAGCCGCGCCGTTGCGCGTTGGCTTTTTCCCCGGCTCGACGATCGGCAATTTCGAGCCGCATGAAGCGGCCGCCTTCCTGCGCAACGCTGCGAAAATTCTCGGCCCTAATGCCACGCTGATTGTCGGCGCCGATCTGATCAAGCCGGCGGAATTTCTCAACGCCGCCTATAACGATGCGGCCGGTGTCACCGCCAAATTCAATCTCAATCTGCTGGTGCGCATGAACCGCGAACTCGGCGGCACCTTCAAGCTCGGCACCTTCGAGCATCATGCCTTCTACAACCGCGAGCGCCACCGCATCGAAATGCATCTGGCCAGCCTGAAGCGGCAGAAGGTGAAGGTCGCCGGCGAATGTTTCGACTTCCGTGCCGGCGAGACCATCCACACCGAGAATTCCTACAAATACTCGGTCGAGTCGCTCGGTGCCCTGGCGCGCGGCGTCGGCTGGCTGCCGGCCGGCGTCTGGATGGATGCCAAGAAATATTTCTCGATCCAGGCTTTCACGCTGGCCCCCGACGCGCCCGCCCTCAGGCCCTGATATTTGCCCTGATATTTCGCGATCCGAAAGTCCGTGGCGGGGCCTGGCGCCGCGCAGCCCGGCTTTCGCCAGCTGCCGGTCTGGGCTAAGCCTTGCGCCCGCCCGCGCCGCATCAGGCCGGGCCGGCCAAATTCGGGCAAAGCAAGTTCAGGCGAGGCAGGGACAAAATGAAGATCGTCAATTTCCAGACCGGCAACGGCGTACATATGGGCGTGGTTGACGGCGACAGCGTCATCGACGTGCAGGCGGTAGACGCCAAGCTGCCGAACGAACTCGGCGCGTTCCTGCGCGCCAATGGCGACATGAAGGCGCTGGCCGAACTCGCCAAGAAGGCGCCGGCCTCGGCGCGGCTGCCGCTCGCCGGGCTGAAGTTCGCGATGCCGGTGACCCATCCCGGCAAGATCATCTGCCTGGGCTTAAACTACCTCGATCACGTTAAGGAAGGCGGCTACAAGGACAACATCCCGAAATTCCAGAGCATCTTCTTCCGCGTGCTGACCTCGATGGCGGCGCATCATCAGCCGCTTTTGCGGCCGAAGAAGTCGATCCAGTTCGATTACGAAGCCGAACTGGTCGTCATCATCGGCAAGCGCGCCAGGCATCTCACGCTTGAGAACGCCGTCGACTGCATCGCCGGCTATTCCTGCGGCATGGAAGGTTCGATCCGCGAATATCAGCGCCACACCACGCAATGGGGTATGGGCAAGAACTTCGACCAGACGGGCAGCGTCGGCCCGTGGATGGTCACCGCCGACGAACTGCCGCGCGGCGCCAAGGGCCTCAAGATCGAAAGCCGTCTCAACGGCAACATGATGCAGTCGTCGAACACCGACCACTTCATGTTCCCGGTCGCGGAGTCGCTGGTGTATCTCACCGAAGGCATAACTTTGGAGCCGGGCGACATCCTGTTCACCGGCACGCCGTCCGGCGTCGGCCACGCGCGTAAGCCCGATCCGGTCTGGATGAAGGCCGGCGACACCATCGAAGTCGAGATCGAAAAGGTCGGTGTGCTCAGCAACCCGATCGAAGACGAGAAATAACGCGCCCTCGTGCTCTCCCCCGCGATCCGCGGGGGAGAGAGCTTTCCCCGTTGACAATAGGTGCCGCGCCCGCGTTCTCTGTTGTCAGCACAGGCAGCCGCCAAAGGCCGCCGGCAGGGGAGGGGTCTCATGAAACGCATCGTCGTCGCGGCGGTTTGCGCGCTTGGCTTTGCCGCCGTGCTTTCGGCATCGGCGATATCATCGGCACAGGCCGAATGGCCGGCGGAACGGCCGATCCGCCTGTTGGTCGGCTTCGGTCCCGGCGGCGGCACCGATATCGTGGCGCGCATCATCGCGGCGCCTTTGTCCGAACTCCTGAAGCAGACCATCGTCGTCGAGAACAAGCCGGGCGCCGGCGGCTCCATCGCCTCCGGCGAAGTCGCCCGTGCGGCGAAGGACGGCTACACCGCCACCATGCTCTCGACCGGGCACACGGTCAGCGCCGCGATGCTCAAGAACGTGCCCTACGACGCGGTGAAGGACTTCGCGCCGGTCGCCCTGGTTGCCAATTCCGCCTTCGTCATCGTTGCGAATAAGGACTTCAAGGCAAACGACATCAAGGGCCTGATCGCGCTCGCCAAGGCGTCGCCCGGCAAGCTGAACTTCGCCAGCGTAGGCGTCGGCTCGACCCAGCACATTGCCGGCGAACTGCTGGTGCAGATGGCCGGTATCAACGTCAAACACATTCCGTATCGCGGCTCGCCGGCATTGGTCGCGGCGCTTCTAGCCGGCCAGGTCGACTACGGTGTCGAGACGTTCCAGGCGGTGCAGGGGCAAGTGCAGGGCGGGACGTTAAAATTGCTGGCCGTCGGTTCGTCTACGCGCATCGCCAGCGCGCCCGACGTCCCGACCGTCGCCGAATCCGGCGTGCCGGGCTACCTCGTCACCGGCTGGTATGGCTGGGTCTATCCCGCCGGTACGCCGCAGGCCATCGTCGACAAGACCAGCGCGGCTTTGAAAACCGTGCTGGCGCAGCCCGACGTCCGCGACCGGCTGAACAAAGCAGGAGCGATCGCTTCGATGTCGACGCCCAGCGAGTTTGGCACACTGCTCGCCGACGAGGTTGTCAAATGGAAGACGGTGCGCGACAAGGCCGGGCTTGAACCGCAATAGGTTCGCCGGGGCCGGTGCGACGTCCGTTGAGGAATAGAAGAGGACATGATGGCCGATCAACTGAAAATCCTGACGATCTGCGGTTCGCTGCGTAAGAACTCGTACAATGCCGCGGTCGTGCGGGCGCTGCCGGCGCTGGCGCCGCCGGAACTGGCATTTGTGCCGGCGCCGTCCTATGGCGGCTTCCCGCTTTATAACGACGACGTGCGCGTTGCTTCCGGTGCGCCCGCCGATGTCGAGGCCTGGGCGGCGGCGATCCGCTCGGCCGATGGCGTCATCATCGTCTCGCCGGAATTCAACTGGTCGATGCCCGGTCCGCTGAAGAACGCCATCGACTGGGTGTCGAAGCTCAAGGACGTGCCGTTCAAGGACAAGCCGGTGGCGCTGCAATCGGCTTCGACCGGCCAGGTCGGCGGCGCGCGCATGCAATATCACTTGCGCATGGCGTTGCAGTCGATCGATGCGCAGCTGTTCGGGCGGCCGGAAGTTTTCGTGAACTTCGCCGCCAAGAAAATCGACGAGAAAACCGGCGAACTGACCGACGACGCCGCCAAGGACATCATCAAGCTGCAGCTCGCCGCCTTCGCGAAGTTCGTTGCGCGGGTGAAGGTGTGACGCGTTTCCCGGGCGCAGCGCAGCACGTAGCGAAAGCGGAGTGGTGCGTCGCAGACCCGGGATCGTTCCAAGCTCGGAATGCGTGACGATCCCGGGTCTGCAGCGCGTCATTTCATGCCGCGCTGCGCCCGGGAAAAGTCCTCACATTTGAGCGTGCATTCTTACGGCTGCGCTCGCTTCGGAAACAGTTGTGGCCGCAGCTTCGGGTGGCCGGCCATGGTCTTCGCCGCATAGGGCGCCTCGGCGCCGAGTTCTTCCGCCGCATGCCAGGCCCAGCGCGGATCGTAGATCGCGGCGCGGCCGATGCAGATCATGTCGGCCTGACCGGAGGCGACGATGTCTTCCGCCTGCTGGTAGCCGGCAATCAGGCCGACCGTCATGGTCGTCATGCCGCTTTCCTTCTTCACCTTTTCCGAGAACGGCACCTGATAGCCGGCCGACAACGGAATCTTCTGTAGCGGTGACAGGCCGCCGGTGGTGACGTCCATATAGTCCATGCCGCGCTTCTTGAGTTCCTTGGCGAGGAGTACCGTTTCTTCCGGCGTCCAGCCGCCGTCGACCCAGTCGGTCGCCGACACGCGCATACCGATCGGCTTGGCTTCCGGCCACACCGCGCGCACCGCGTCGTAGACTTCGATCGCGAAGCGCATGCGGTTCTCGGTCGAGCCGCCATATTCGTCGGTGCGGTGGTTGGACAAAGGCGACAGGAACTGATGCACCAGATAGCCGTGGCCGCCATGCAGCTCGATCAGGTCGTAGCCGATGCGGTTGAGGCGCTCGGCGCCGGCGACGAATTCGGCGATGACGCGCTTGATCTCGTCCTTGGTCAGCGCATGCGGCATCGGCCAGCCGGTGTCGTAGGGAATTGCCGACGGCGCTTCCGGCGTCCAGGCGTCGGGGCCTTCCAGGATCGGCTTGCCGCCGGCGCCCGGCGGCGTGGTCGGGCCCTTGCGGCCGGCATGCGCGAGCTGCACGCCGAGCTTGGCGACGCCGTACTGGCGGCAGAAGTCGTGCACGCGCTTGAGCGCCTTCTCGTTGTCGTCCGACCAGATGCCGGCGCATTTCGGCGAGATGCGGCCCTGCGGGCTGACGTCGGTCATCTCGGTCATCACCAGACCGGCGGCGCCGAGCGACATATTGCCGAGATGCATCAGGTGCCAGTCATTGGCCGAGCCATTGTCGGAATTGTACTGGCACATCGGCGAAACGACGACGCGGTTCGGCAGCGTGAGGCCGCGCATGGTGACCGGCGTGAACAGGATGCTCGTCATTTTTGGATTTCCTTTTGGAGAGATCAACCGAGTGTGTGCCAGGCGTGCATCGCGACGACCAGACAGCAAATCGCCCAGAACACGCAGAATTCGATGCCGCCGATCACCCAGATCCAGGATTTGGTCAGCTTGTAGGTCGCGGCGGCGGCGACGGTCAAATGGATGAAGGCGATGATGCCGACGAACTGGGTATAAATGTCGAACAGCAGAAAGACGGTGAGAACGCATTCGATCGCGCCGGCCAGATACATCCAGAACGCCGGCGGCTTGAAGCCGACGTCGACATAGAACTGCAGCGCTTGCGGCACGGTGAACTTGGCGATGATGTGCGGAATGAAAAACAGCGCGCAGATGATGCGCAGAATGTTGAATTCGTTCAGCAGATTGAACTTGTCGGCCAGCGACATTGTCTCTTCCCCCGGACGGCTCGTGGCGGCCGCGCGGCGGGAAATTCGCATTTATTGCCGTGTGCGCCAAGCGATCTGTTTTCTTTGCTGCCGTTTCGCCGGACGAAAACAAGCGACAGCTTCTTGCCCACCGGCCAGCCATAGCCCTTCGCTTGGGGCGGCGAGGTGACGGTACCCTTCAGGGAACCGGTCTTGTGCCGGGCATCCAGGCCTTTATACACGGGCGTCATAAAAGAACGCTTGAGGAGGAATACGGATGACCAATTCGACGGGCAGCAGACTGGCCGGCAAGACCGCCATCGTCACCGGCGGCGCCAAGGGCATCGGCCGCCATTATTCGCTGGCGCTTGCCGCGCAGGGCGCGCGGGTGATGATCGGCGACATCGCCGACGGCAAGGACGTCGCCGCCGAGATCGTCAAGCTGCATGGTGCCAAGGCGGCGGTCAGCGCGGTCTTCGACGTCGCCGACGAGGCCTCGGTCAAGGAGCTGGTGGCCAAGACCGTCGCCGAGTTCGGCCAGATCGATATTCTCGTCAACAACGCCGCGCTCTACGCCAATCTCAAGCCGCGCAATTACGGCGAATGGGACGTCGAGACCTGGGACAAGGTGATGGCCATCAATGTGCGCGGACCGTATCTGATGGCGCGCCACGTCACGCCGCACATGATCGCGAAGAAGAGCGGCAAGATCGTCAACATCGCCTCGGGCGCGCCCTACAAGGGCATTCCGCGCATGTTGCCTTATGTGACCTCGAAGGGCGCGATCCTCGCCTTCACCCGCGCGTTGTCGCGCGAACTGGGCGACCACAATATCTGCGTCAACTCGCTGTCTCCCGGCTATATCCTGTCCGACACCGGCCTCGCCAATGTCGACCACGTCAATGACGAGCGCGAGCGCGTGCGCAACAGCCGCGCCTTCAAGCGCGACGGCTATCCGGAAGACCTCTTGGGCGCGCTGGTATTCCTGTGTTCGAACGACAGCGACTTCGTCACCGGCCAGTCGCTGGTAGTCGACGGCGGCTCGGTCAATAATTGAGCGTGACGCGGCAACAAGAGCATTGTCGGCGCTCTGCACTTCATGGTTGAATGCTCCCTCGGCTTAAAAGCGGGGGGAGCAGTCATGAAAATCGGTCCGGACGGCCTCGATCTGATCAAATCGTTCGAACTCTATGTCGGCTATGTTTATGACGATCTGCGTCCGCCGGTGGGCGGCAAATACCGCGAATGGCAGGGCGAGCCGGTGAAGGGCACGCTGACCATCGGCTACGGCCACACCGATGCGGCGGCCGATCCATTGAAGTGCAAGCTGGGAACCAAGATCACGCTAACGCAGGCCCTGACGGTCCTGGCCAATGATCTCGCTCCGGTCGAAACGTTCGTCACCAAAGCGGTCAAGGTGCCGATCACCCAGCATCAATTCGATGCGTTGGTATCGTTCGTGTTCAACACCGGCAAGCTGACCGGTACCGGGCTGCTGACGCAGCTCAACGCGAAAAATTACGGCAAGGTCCCCGACGAATTCATGAAGTGGGTGAAGTCCAAAGGACAGACGCTGCGCGGCCTGGTGCGACGCCGGCAGGCGGAGGTCCATCTCTGGAGCACGCCCGATCACACGTCACCGGCCTGACGCGCGCCGGCTCGATCGATCCGGGGCCGCCAACGGCGGCTCTGCCCATCATCAGCCATTCAATGGGCGCGGAGCGGCCCCCTCCCGGGGCTGTTTCGCGCGCGGCCGATCTGCGCTATAAAGTTACAAATTAAACCATCGGGTCCCAGAAACGTCTCAAGGAGCATTTCATGGCTGTTGCAACCGCGGCTGAACAGGCCACCCCAGGTTCCGAGCACAACATCGAAGGTTCGCGGCAGGCCTATTACGACAAGATCGCCAAATTCCACATGGCGCCGCTTTGGGAAGTGCTCAAGGGTCTGGTGACGCCGGAGCCGAAGACCAAATACAAGGCGGCGGTCTGGAAGTTCGCCGACATCAAGCGCCTGATCCTGGAAGCAGGCGGCGTCATCAGCGCCGAGGAAGCCGAGCGCCGCGTGCTGGTGCTGGAAAATCCCGGCATGCCGGGCAAGTCGCGCGTCACCAATTCGCTTTTTGCTGGCGTGCAGTTGATCCTGCCCGGCGAAATCGCCGAGGTGCATCGTCACTCGGCCTCCGCCATCCGCTTCATGCTGGAAGGCGACGGCGCCTACACAGCCGTTGAAGGCGAAAAGTCGCAGATGCGGCACGGCGACTTCATCATCACCGCCAACTGGGCGCCGCACGATCACGGCAACCCCGGCAACCAGCCGGCGATGTGGCTCGACGTGCTCGACATGCCGACCGTCAATCATTTCGAAGCCTCGTTCTCCGAACACTTCGACGAGAAGACGCAGAAGACCAATCATCAGGACGGCGACTCGTTCGAGCGTTACGCCTCCGGCGTGCTGCCCGACGGCATGCCAGCGACCACCAACCGCACGCCGGTCATCAACTATCCCTATTCGAAAATGCGGCCGATCCTCGAGCGCCTCAAGAACACCGGCGACATCGACAAACGCCATGGCGCGCGCGTGCGCTACGCCAACCCGATCAATGGCGGGCCGGTGATGCCGACCATGGGCGCCTACATCGCGCTGTTCCCGAAGGGCTTCAAGGGCGAGAACTACCGCTCGACCGACGGCATGGTGTTCGCCTGCGCCGAAGGCCGCGGCAAAACGATTGTCGAGGGCGAGGACACCATCGAGTGGGGCGTCAACGACATTTTCGTGATCCCGCCGTGGAAGCGCTATCACCACGAGCCGGCGGAAGAATCGGTGCTGTTCTCGATCTCGGATCGCCCGGCGCAGGAAGCGCTCGGCATCTGGCGCGAAGGCAACTGAGCGCGTCTCGCGCCGGCTGAACGCCGCAAAAATAAAACGGCTGCACCGCAAGGTGCAGCCGTTTTTTTTGCGCGGCTCAGTACGGCGTCGCCGCCACCGCCTCGACCTTGCCCTGCTTGCGCAGCGCGCGCGCCTGCATCCAGTTGACCGCGAGAACGACCACTGCGCCGGTCAGGCCGAACCAGTCGAGCAGGTCGGCGCCGGCGAAAATATGCGGCGGGATCAAGATCGCCAGCGCCGCCGCGCCGAAGGCCAGCCGCAGCGGCAGATTGAGCGGCCCGAAGGCAAAGCCGACGATCCCCGCCGTGCCGACGACGATGCCGAGAATGTTACGCGTCAGGTTCCAGGCGATCGACTCCCAGCTGCCGTTCATCAGCATCGACGGCTCGGTAACGAACAGGAACGGGATGAAGAACGTGCTCCAGCCCACCACCACCGCGCTCCAGCCGGTGTTCCAGCCCGGCACCCGCGCGATATTGGCGGCAGCGTAGGCCGCGATCGCCACCGGCGGCGTGATCATCGACAGCATGCCGAAATACATCACGTACATATGCGCCGCCATCGGCGAGACGCCGAGCTTGATGATCGACGGCGCCAGCAGCGACGCGGTCAGCACATAGACGCTCACCGTCGGCATGCCCATGCCGAGGATGATGCTGATGACGGCAGTGAGGAACAGCAGCAGGAACAGGTTCTCGCCGCTGATGGCGATCAGTTGAAGCGTCAGCCCGAACGAGATGCCAGAAATGTTGAGCGCGCCGACCACCATGCCTGCGGCGGCGCCGATCAGGATGATGTCGAGCGCGGCGCGTCCGGTATCGAGCACCGCGCGCACCATCTCGCGCGGCGTGACCCGGCTGCCGCGATAGCCGAAGGTCATGCTGAGCACGATCAGCATCGCGGTGGAATAGATCGCCGCGCGCTCGATCGGAATCTGGAAATATTCCGGCCAGATCAGCGTCGAGATCAGGAACGCGATCGGAATCGGAAAGTGCCAGCCCGAGGCGACGACGTCGCGCAGCTTCGGCGCGTTCTCGACCTTGGCGGCGCCGATGCGGTGCTTTGCGGCTTCGAGATCGACATGGATGAACAGCGCGGCGTAATACAGAATTGCCGGAATGACTGCGGCCGTCACCACGGCGGCGTAGGGCACCTGCAGGAACTCCGCCATGATGAAAGCGGCGGCGCCCATCACCGGCGGCATCAGCTGTCCGCCGGTGGAGCCGACCGCTTCGATGGCCGCGGCGCGCGTCGGCGTGAAACCGGAGCGCGACATCAGCGGAATGGTGACGACGCCGACCGCGACCACGTTGCTCACCGCAGCGCCCGATATCGTGCCGAACAGGGCCGAGCCGAACACCGCGATCTTGGCGGCGCCGCCGCGGTAGTTGCCCATTGCCGACATCGCCAGATCGGCGAAATAGGCGGCGCCCCCGGTGCGCCCCAGCACCTGGCCCATCAGCGTGAACGGCACCACGATCAGCACTGCGACCGACAGGATATTGCCGATCATGCCGTTGGTATCGAGACCGAGATAGACCAGCATCCGTTCCGGCGACACCGCACGCGTGGCGAAATCGCCGGGCATATGCGGGCCGATGAAAACATAGGCCGAGATCACCAGAATGATGATGACCAGCACGCCGCCGGCCGAGCGGCGCGTCGCCTCCAGCACCAGAAGGATCAGCACGGCGCTGCCGAGAATGCCCTCGATCGGCAGCGACGCGATGGAAACGGTCAGCGGCTCGTAGCGCACGGCGATATAGCCGCAAATGGCGATGGCCGCGGCGGCGCAGCTCCAGCCGATCCAGGCCTGCTTGAATTTCGAATTGATGAACGAAATCGCCAGCGCCAGCCCCAGGCACACCGCCAGCAGTTGCTCGGTATAGAATGAGGTGCCGAACACGCGGCGCGGCAGGTCGAGCACCCAGCCGACCACACAGATCAGCAGCAGCGCCTGCAATATGTCGGTCGCGCGGGTAATGGCGGGCGATGCGGCGGAGACAGGCTCCGCCGCATCGGTGACGGCATGCAATTCGCTCACTTGACCGCGATCGCCTCGATCTTGTGGTCCTTGAAATATTTCAAGGCGCCCGGGTGATAGGGAAGATCGTAGGCTTTATAAAGCTTGTTGGCGCTGAAATCGCGCAAGGCCGGCTGCACCGCGATCAGATCGGCCTTGTTGTTCTCCAGCGTGTCGATGATCTTGGCGATCACCTCGTCCTTCACCTTGGCGTTGGTGAACAGCATGTTGTCCCAGGTGTAGACGCCCATCGGCTTTTCGACGCCGACGAAGAACGGGTTGGGCGCGGCCGGCGACAGATAACCTTCCGGCACGATCTTCTTGGCGGCGGCCATGCCGCTTTCGGGGATTTCGAGCGCGCGGATGCCGCCGACGGTGGCGTCCACTTCGCGCACCTTGGGCGCGCCAAAGGCGAAGAAGAACATGTCGGCGGCGCCGGAGGCGAAATCTTCCGCGCCGCGCACCACGTTCGGCACCAGCACCGGCTTGATGTCGGCTTCGGTCAGGCCGCCGGTCGCCAGGATCGCCTTGATCATCGGGTCGATGGTGCGCATGGCGGAAAAGCCCATCACCACCCGCTTGCCCTTGAGGTCGGCCATCGTCTTCATGGTCGAATCCTTGCGCACCCAGAAGGCGCCGCGCAACGCGTGCAGCGAACCGATCAGCCGCAGGTCGGGATTGGCCTTTTTGGCTGCTTCCATTTCGAAGATATTGGCGATGCCGATGTCGGACTCGCCGCGTGCCACCAGCGGGATCAACGTGCTTTCGCCGGCGGTCGGTTGCACCAGAACGTTGAGACCGCCTTTTTCCTTCAGCACCTTGGCGATGGCCGAGGCGGTGGTGTGGCTGAGCGTGCCCGGCGGCATGGTGGCGAGACCGTAGGTCTGCGCGGTGGCAACGCTCGCGCCGAGCGCTAGCGTGGCAAGGGCGGCGAGCGCCGTGGCGATCGGGCGCATGCCCGTCCACATCGGAATAGACATCGATGATCCTCCCTGTTGGTCCGGTCGTTGGCGGGATGCCGCCCAAACCGTGTTTTTATCAGGCGGCATTTATCGCACCTTGCCGCCGCAATTGCATCAACCAAGAATTTTTGCACAGGAGGGAAAGCAATGCGAGGCAATGCGTTATAATAAGTCGATTGCGCGCAAAAGGGCCGTCGATCGGCGGGACGGTGCCCACCGGTACTTTCGCACGGCGCGGGAAATAGACCGATTTTTCAAGGGAGAAATTCATGGCCGACATTCCGGCAACCGAGCAGCTGACCGCCGGCCACGGCGCGCTGACGGCGGTCCGCATCGGGCAAAAGACGGCTTCTGGTTGCGACCTGGTGGTGCTGCATTCGCTGCTTGCCGACCGCCATGCCTTCGATCCGGTGCTGCCGCGGCTTGCCGCCAAGCATCGCGTGACCTTGTTCAATCTGCCCGGCTTCCACGGCTCGGAGCCGACCGTCCTGCCGCTGATGGATGCCTATGTCGCCGCGATCGAGGACGGCTTCGACGAGTTCAAGATCGGCAACGACGCGGTGCTGATCGGCAATGGCTTCGGCGGCACGGTCGCGCTCGCCTTCGCGCTGGCGCATCCCGAACGCATCGCCAGACTGGTGCTCAGCGACGCCGCCGCCTGTTTTCCGGACGAGGGCCGGGCGCAGTTCGCGGCCATGGCCGCTAAGGTCGCCGACAGCGGCTTGGGCGCTATCGCCGAGATCGCCGCCAGGCGGGTGTTCTCGCCGGCCTATCTCGCCGCGCATCCGGAAAAAATCGAGGAGCGCAAAGACGTGCTGCTCGGCATCGCCCCGAAGGCGTTTCTCGCGGCCTGCAAGATTCTGCAAGAAGCCGATCTGACGCCGCTGCTGCCGCGCCTGAAGGTGCCGACGCTTGTTGTGTGCGGCGAACTCGATCAGGCGACGCCGCCGGCGCTCAACAAGGCGATCGCCGACAAGGTCGCGGGCGCGCGTTACGTCGAATTGCCCGGCTGCGGCCATTGCCCGCCGCTCGAACAGCCGGAGGCGTTCATCGCCGCGATCAAGGAATTCGTCGGGCTGTAGTACGACCCGGCGCAGTCGCCTCCAAAAATATATGCGGATTTTACTTTTCTTCGGTTCGGATATTGTACCGGATGGGGGCGGGTAATCTCTGGGGGGATAAACATGCGTTCGACCAAGCTGGAAGGCCGCCGGGCAATTGTGATCGCGGCCGCGTTGACCTTTGTATTGTTCGTGCCGAGCCCACAGGCGCGCGCCGAAACCGTCCGCATCGTCGCGCTTGGCGCCAGCAACACGTACGCGCAGGCGGTGTCGACATCGCAAGCCTGGCCGGCCAAGCTGGAAGCGATGCTGAAGGCGAAGGGCTACGACGTCAGCGTCACTGTCAAAGGTGTGACGCTGGGTGACGCCTCGCAGGTTTACGCCGCGGCGCAATCGATCCCATCGGGAACGAAAGTCGTCGTCTTCGATGCCGGCGGTGGCAACAGCAAGGATCGTGGCATCGACCCGACGGCTTATCGGACGAAGACCATGCAGGCGATCCGCGCCCAGGGCGCCACGCCGATTTTCGTATCCTATAAGCAGATCGTCGGTCCGGAAGGCACGTCGGCCTGGATCGCCGGCGATCCGCATCATCACTTCACCGCGGCCTCGCATACGCGCGTCGCCGCGTCGGTGTTGCCGCGCGTCATCGCCGCGATCGGCAAGAAGTAGACGCGCGCCGCGCCGGGCCCCGCGTCTCGGACGAAAGAAAGACAGAATTGTTCCATACGTTTCGTCGTGGAACGGATGGAGCGAATTTAGCACCGTGCCGCGAGGAACGAAGGCCAACGCCGCGCATTGAACTCCGAGGGGGCAATCAACCCCAAGGAGTAGCACGATGAAATCTTTCAAGACGGTACTGTTTGCTTCCGCCATTCTGGCCGGCGGCATGCTGGCGGCGGGCGCCCAAACGACCTCGCCCAGCGCCGGCGTCTCGGCGGCGACGCATTGCAAGGATGCGCAAGGCAAAGTGCAGCTGAAGACCGCTGCCAACACCGGAACGCCGCAGACTCCGACCACCTCCGGCAATACCAAGGGTAATGGCGCCGACACGTCGCTGAGCGGCAGCGGAACCACCGGCAGCGGCTCCATGTCGGGCTCGTCGTCCGCGGCCGCCAACCTCGCGCCCTGCAAGTAACTTATCAAGTTACGAAGTCGCGCAGTGAGCGACGCATCGCCTGTCCCGGTCGCGCAGGCCGGGGCAGGCTGCGGCGCGCAAAGGCCGCGCCGTACTGAATTTATCTGAACCGCAGATTGTCGCGCGAGAGCCGGCCAATCGTCGTGCAGCCCATCAGCTTCATGTCGCGCTCGATCTCCGCGCGCATGAGGCCGAGCGCGCGCTCGACGCCGGCTTGGCCCGCCGCCGCGAGTGGATAGAGATAGAAGCGGCCGACGCCGACGGCCTTGGCCCCGAGCGACAGCGCCTTCAGCACGTGGCTGCCGCGCTGGCTGCCGCCATCCATCATCACATCGATCCGGTCGCCGACGGCATCGACGATTTCGGCCAGTTGATCGAACGCCGCGCGCGAGCCGTCCAACTGCCGGCCGCCATGATTGGACAGGATAATGCCGGTGCAGCCGATCTCGACGGCGCGCTTCGCGTCGTTAACCGACATGATACCCTTGAGGCAGAACTGTCCGTCCCACTCGCGCACCATGGCCGCCACATCGTCCCAGTTCATCGATGGATCCAGCATCTCGGTGAAATATCGCCCGATCGACATCGCCCCGCCGCTCATGTCGACGTGTTCATCCAGCTGCGGCAGCTTGAAGCCCTCATGCGTGACGTAGTTGATGCCCCACATCGGCTTGATCGCGAATTGCATCATGCCGCCCAAAGTCAGCCGGAACGGAATGGAAAAGCCGGTGCGCAGGTCGCGTTCACGGTTGCCGCCGGTGATGCTGTCCACGGTCAGCATCATCACCTCGACGCCGGCCTCCTTGGCGCGTTGCATCATCGCGCGATTGAGGCCGCGATCCTTGTGAAAATAGAATTGATAGACCTGCGGCGTCTGGTGCGCCTTGCGCAATTCCTCCAGACTGACCGTGCCGAGCGAGGAGACGCCGAACATGGTGCCGTATTTTGCCGCCGCGGCGGCGACGGCGCGTTCGCCCGTGTGATGGAACAGCCGCTGCAGCGCGGTCGGCGAGCAATAGATCGGCATGGCCAGCTTCTGGCCCATCACCGTCACCGACATGTCGACGCTACTGGCGCCGCGCAGCACATTGGGCACTAGATCGCAGCGCTCGAAGCTCGCCGAATTCCGGCGCAACGTTGCTTCATCATCGGCGCCGCCGTCGATGTAGTTGAAGATCGGGCCGGGCAGCCGGCGTTGCGCCAGTTGCCGGAAATCATGAAAATTATGACAGTCGCGCAAGCGCATCGTGTTCCCCGTTACCCCAGCGCCGTTATTATCGCTTTTGAAATCGCCGCGGTGCCGTCGCTGCCGCCATATTCCATCGGCTTTAATCCCGACGCGTAGGCCTTGTCGACCGCGCGCTCGATGCGCTGCGCGGCGTCGGCGGCGGGCGCATGATCGTGTTTGTCGGCGAGCCAGTCGAGCATCATCGCGGCGGATAAAATCATCGCCGTCGGGTTGGCCTTGCCCTGGCCCATGATATCCGGCGCGGTGCCGTGGCACGGCTGGAACACCGCATGGGTGTCGCCAATATCGGCCGACGGCGCGATGCCGAGGCCACCGATCAGGCCGGCGGCGAGGTCGGAGAGAATGTCGCCGAACATGTTTTCCATCACCATGACGTCGAAGTCCCACGGCTTCTTCACCATCATCGCCGCGCAGGCGTCGACATAGAGCATGTCAGTCTTCACGTCCGGGAATTTCGGTTTGCGCTCGTTGAAGATGTCGCGCTGCCAGTTGAACGCCTTGAACACATTCGCCTTGTCGACCAGCGTGAGCCGGCCGGGCTTGCCGCGTGTCTTGCGCCGTGCCGCCAGCTTGAGCGAGAAGTCGAACAGCCGCTCGGTGGTCTTGCGCGTCACCACCAACGTCTCGCGCGCCTCGTCATGCGTGGTGACGCCCTTGCCCATCGAGGCGAACAGCCCTTCGGTCGATTCGCGGATCAGCACGAAGTCGATGCCGTGTTTGTCGGCGCCGACGATCGGCGAGGGCACGCCGGGAATGAGCCGGGCCGGCCGCACACCGGCATAGAGATCGTAGATGAAGCGCAGCTCGACCTGCGGCATGATCTCGGTGTTGTCGGGATAACGCACACTCGGCAGGCCGCAGGCGCCGAGAAGGATCGCATCGGCCTCGCCGCACAGTTTGATCGTCGCTTCCGACATCGATTTGCCGGTGGCCTTGTATTCCTCGGCGCCGGCCGGCCGCTCGCTGAAGCGGAATTGCAGGCTCGGCGTCGTTTCCTCGATGCGGCGCAGCACATCGAGTGCCGGCGCCGTCACCTCATGGCCGATGCCGTCGCCGGGCAAGACGGCGATGTGAAATGCGGAGTTGGCGGACATGAGGCTTCCCGGGCTGGCGCTGGTCGATCGAATGGGTAATGAATACCGCCGCGCGCGGCTGCGCAAGAGACCGTATAAGAGACCGCATAAGAGAGCAGGCTAGGGAGCACGCGATGCCTCGGTTTTCGGTTCACCTCGACTATCTGTTCACCGACCGTCTCTTGTTGCAGCGCATCGACGCCGCCGCCGCCTGTGGCTTCACCGCGGTCGAGGGCCGCTTTCCCGACGTCCCGGCCGCCGATTTCAAGCAGGCGCTCGCGCGCAACAATGTGCGCGCGCTTGGCATCAATTCGCCGACCGGCGGTGAGGGCGAGTTCGGCTTTGCCGCCGTGCCCGGCCGCGAAGCCGACTGGGACAAGTCCTTCGCGCAAGCGCTCGATTTCGTCACCACGGTCGGCGCCAGCGCCATTCATTGTCTCGCCGGCAAGGTCGATGCGGACAAACGCGCTCAGGCTGACAAAGTCTTCGTCGACAATTTGAAACGCGCCGCCGATCTGGCGGTGGCCAAGAACGTCAAGCTCTACATCGAGCCGATCAATCCGCGCGACATGCCGGGCTATTTCCTGTCGCAGGTCGAGCACGCCGCCGATATCATTGCCAAGGTCGGCCGGCCGAACCTGTGGCTGCAATACGATCTGTATCATGTGCAGATCGTCGGCGGCGATCTGATCCGGCGCTTCGAGAAGCACCAGAAGATCATCGGCCATGTCCAGTGCTCGCAGGTGCCGCTGCGCAACGAGCCGGACGAGCATGGCGAGATCAACTATCCGTTTGTGTTCGGCGAGATCGACCGCCTCGGCTACAAGGAATGGATCGGCTGCGAATATCGCCCCACCGGCCGCACCGAGGACAGCCTCGGCTGGGCCCGGGCCTACGGCGTGGTTCCGCGCAGTTAACCATCAAACTTCTTGAAAACCCTCACTTTTTGGCTTTGCCGCAGCCTGCGTCTTTGCTAAACAGGCGGTATGTGGGGACGCCGCAAAAGCCAGCCCGAAGCGCAAGCTGAGCCTAATCCGCTCAAGGAAGCCGTGCGCGAGGCGCGAATCGAGGTGGCCGAGCGCTCCGGCGTCGTCGTCGATCTGCGCGACGCCGAAATGGCGCGGCTGGAGTTGCTCAACGAGGCGCTCGACCCGCTGTTCGCCGACATTCCGGCCGGCGTCGAATTGTTCGACCGCGGCGTCAGCCGTGGCGACGTGCCGCGGCTGTGGATCGACGTCATTGCCCATGTCGAGATGGGCCGCGACAAACGGCAATACCGTTTCGTGCAGGACACCCGCTATGGCCGCGCCGTGCTCGGCGAGAGCCACGAGATCCCGGAGATGGTGCAGGCGGTGACGCGCTACGTCGCGCGCCGGCTGGTCGAGCGCGAGCGCGCGCTGGCCGACGATGCGCCGTTCGGCCAGGCCTCGTCGCAGAAGTTGCTGGAACAGGAGCGCCGCCACGGCCGCCTGCGCGCCATCCGCACCTTCGTCTACGGAGCTGTCGTCGCCACCGCCGCGCTGTTCACGCTGGCGCTGCTCAATGGGCCGAGGCCGTAAGGTACACTCTCTTGCCCCGGACGCGGCGCAGCACGTAGAGCAGCGAAGTGCTGCACCGCAGAGCCGGGGCCGTTCCAAGCTCCGCGTTTCGTAACGATCCCGGTTCTGCAGCGCGCCGCTTCGCGCTGCGCTGCGCCCGGGACAGGAATTAAGCGATCAATGTCGCGCGCTTGCTTTCGCTGACCTTGCCATCCTCGCCAATGCTGCGCGACACCATCTCGCATCGCCACGCGCTCGCCGCGCCGTCGATGCGATAGAGGTTGAACGCGGCCGCGTCCTTGTCGAGCCCCGGTTTGGCCGAGGCCGACGGCACGCCGACCGCCGGCACGGCTGCGCCCTCCGGCCCTGCCAGCCAGTTGACCATGTGCAGATGATCGTGGCCGTGCAGCAGCAACTCCGCGCCGTGCGCGGCGATCACAGCTTTCAATTGCTCGGCGTCGATCAGCCGCTTGTGATGCCCGGAGTTGCTGACCGGCGGATGATGGATCATCACCACCCGGAACAGCTTCTCCGCCTTCAGCCGGTCGAGCAGCAAAGCGAGTTTGACGCGCTGCGCGTCGCCGGCCTCTCCGGTCGCCATGAACGGCGCGGTCGGCACGCCGCTCGATAATCCGATCAGCGCGACCGGGCCGCGCCGCCGCACATAGGGAAAACCTTCTCCCTCATCGCCGCGCATATTGGCGCCGAAGGCGCGCGCGGCCAGTTCTTCGCAGCCGGCGACATAGATGTCGTGATTGCCGGGAATGAAGCTGACGTCGGCGGCCGAGCCCAGGCTGTCGAGCCAGTCGCGGCCTTGGGTAAATTCCGCCGGCAGGCCGATATTGGTGATGTCGCCGGTGACCGCGATGTGGTCGGGCTTTTGCGCTCTAATGTCGGCGACGATCGCTTTCAGCACCGCGCGGTCATGCACCAGATGGCGCTTGCGCTGCCAGTTCAGCCAGCCGGTCAGCCTTTTGCCAGCAAGCTCCATGAAGCTCGCCACCGGCAGCGGCGCCAGATGCGGATCGGACAGATGGGCGAGGGTGAACATCTAACTTGTGTAGCGGATTCTACCACGCTCCGTCACCCTGAGGTGCGAGACCGCGCAGCGGTCGAGCCTCGAAGGGCGACGGCCCGGGAATCTGTGGCCGTCCATCCTTCGAGGCTCGCGCGCAGACGGCGCGCTCGCACCTCAGGATGACGGCTCTCTACGAACTCCCGATCAATATGCCGGCGATGAACACCAGCGCGCCGCCGAAGGCGATCTGGAACGTGGCCTGCAGGAACGGCGTGTCCATGAAGCGGTAGCGAATCCAGGAAATCACGCCGAGTTCGATCACCACGACGATCGCGGCGATCACGGTCGCGGTCCAGAAATCTTGAATGAGATAGGGCAGCGTGTGGCCCAGGCCACCGATCATGGTCATCATGCCGCAGACCGTGCCGCGCAGCCACGGCGTGCCGCGGCCGGTGAGCGAGCCGTCGTCCGATAGAGCCTCGGCGAACCCCATGGAGATAGCGGCGCCGACGCTTGCCGCCAGGCCGACCAGAAACGTCTCCCACGGCTGATGGGTGGCAAAGGCCGCGGCGAACAGAGGCGCCAGGGTCGACACCGAGCCGTCCATCAGCCCGACCAGGCCCGGCTGCACATATTGCAGCAGGAAGGCGCGGCGCGCGGTCTCGTCTTCCTTCTCGCGCGCCCCGGCGGTGAGGATGGTCTCGGACAATTTGTGCGCCAGGCTTTCGTGGCCGGCTTCGGCTTCCGCCAGTTTGATCAGCAATTCCCGCACCGAGGCATCGCGCGCATTGGCTGCCGCCTTGCGGTAATAGCGCTCGGCCTGGAACTCCATGTCCTCGGCGAATTTGCGCACCTCGTCGAGGCCGAGCGGCCGCATCAGCCAGAGCGGCTTTCGGGTCTGGATGAAGCCCCGCACGTCCTGGCGGCGGATCAGCGGCAGGTATTCGCCGAAGCGCTGGCGGTAGAGGTCGTAGAGCATGGTGCGGTGGGTGACTTCCTCGTCCGCCATCTCGTCGAACACCTTGGCGGAAGAGGGGAATTGCTCGCGCAGACCCTCGGCGAAGCCGCGATAGATGCGGCTGTCCTCTTCTTCATTGGTGATGGCCAGCGCCAGCACTTCCTGTTCGGTCAGGTCGGAAAAGTTTTTCACTTGAATCGCCTCTGGCTCGCCGACGGCGGTATTGGAACACGGGTCTCATATATTGGAATAATTCTAATCTTGGAAGGGCAGCGCCGCCGCCTTTTGCACAGTTTGCGGCCAGGCGCTCCGCCCGGCTATAGCCAGTTTCCAGGGCAAGGATCGAGCAAGAATCGCGCAAGGATCGAGCATGAGATTGCAACGTCTGCGCCGCAAATTCGAGCCGCTGTTGCGCCGCGGGTTCCACTTCTATTGGCGCTTCGCGCGCGGCGCCACTTTGGGCGCCTTCGGCATGGTGATCGACGGCCCGGGCCGCGTCTTCCTGGTCAAGCATTCCTATGTCGCCGGCTGGCATCTGCCCGGCGGCGGCGTCGAGACCGGCGAGACCTTGCGCACCGCGCTGGCGCGCGAACTGCGCGAGGAGGGCAACATCGAACTCACCGCGGAGCCTGCGCTGCACGGCGTCTTCTTCAACAGCCGGGTGTCGCGGCGCGATCACGTCGCGC
>JAQSCR010000389.1:0-10214 GCA_029945495.1 Pseudolabrys sp.
TTCATCCCGGCAAGTTCTATGCGCTGCCGCAGGCGCCGCAGCAGTTCAAGCAGCTGATCATGGTGGCGGGCTTCGACCGTTACTTCCAGATCGCTCCATGCTTCCGCGACGAGGACGCTCGCGCGGACCGCTCGCCCGGCGAATTCTATCAGCTCGATCTCGAGATGAGCTTCGTCACCCAGCAGGACGTGTTCGACGCCGTCGAGCCGGTGATCCGCGGCATCTTCGAGGAGTTCGGTGGCGACAAGAAAGTGACGCCGAAGTTTCCGCTCATTCCCTACGCCGAGGCGCTGCGCAAATACGGCACCGACAAGCCGGACCTGCGCAACCCGATCGAGATGCAGGATGTCAGCGAGACGTTCCGCGGCTCCGGTTTCAAGATTTTCGCGCGCATTCTCGAAACCGCAGGCAACGCGGTCTGGGCCATTCCAGCGCCGACCGGCGGCAACCGTGCCTTCGCCGACCGCATGAATTCGTGGGCGCAGGGCGAAGGCCAGCCGGGGCTGGGCTATATCTTCTGGCGCGAAGGCGAAGAGGGCGGCGCGGGTCCCTTGGCCAAGAACATCGGCCCGGAGCGGACCAAACAGATCGCCGATCAGCTTGGCCTCAAAGTCGGCGACGCCTGCTTCTTCGTCGCCGGCAAGCCGAAGGACTTCGTCAAGTTTGCCGGAGCTGCGCGCACCAAGGTCGGCGAAGAACTCAAGCTGATCGCGCAGGATCGTTTTGATCTGTGCTGGATCGTCGACTTCCCGATGTTCGAGTGGAGCGAGGAAGAGAAGAAGGTCGACTTCTCGCACAACCCGTTCTCCATGCCGAACATGGGCGTCGAGGAATTTTTAGCGCTCGATCCGGCCGATACCGAGAAGCTGCTGTCGATCAATGCGTTTCAGTATGACATCGTCTGCAACGGCACTGAATTGTCATCCGGCGCGATCCGAAACCATCGCCCCGAGGTGATGGAAAAGGCCTTCGCCAAGGACGTACTCGAGGCTAAGTTCGGCGGTATGCTGAATGCGTTCCGGCTCGGCGCGCCGCCGCATGGCGGCATCGCGCCCGGCATCGACCGCATCGTCATGCTGCTGGCCGGCGAAGAAAACCTGCGCGAGGTTGTGCTGTTCCCGATGAACCAGAAGGCCGAAGACCTGCTGATGAGCGCGCCGTCGGAAGTCACGCCGAAGCAGCTCAAGGAACTGCATATCCGGTTGGAATTGCCGAAGAAGTAACGTCCTTGTCCCGGGCGCAGCGCAGCACGAAGTGGTGCGCTGCAGACCCGGGACCTTTCCAAATTCCGAATTTGTATCGGTCCCGGATCAGCGGTGCACCGCTAACGCGCTGCACCGCGTCCGGGACATGAGTCACTTCTCCGGCAATGGAATGAATTCGATCTCGTCGCCCGGCACCTTGCCAAAGTGGCCGGCCTTCCATTCCGCCTTGGCCTGCTCGATGCGCTCCTTGCGCGACGAGACAAAATTCCACCAGATATGGCGCGGGCCGTCCATCGGCGCGCCGCCGACACTGACGAAATGCGCATCGGTTGCGGCGGTGACGGTCAGCTTGTCGCCCGGCTTGAACACCAGCAGGCGGCCGGGTTCGAACTTGTCGCCGGCAATATCGACGGTGCCGTCGAGCACATAAAGCGCGCGTTCCTCATGATCGGCGTCGATCGGCAGCGTCGCCCCGGCATTGAGAAAGACGTCGCCGAAAATCGTCTCGTGCACCACCGGAACCGGCGAGGATGCGCCGTAGAGCGAACCGACGACGACGCGGACGGTCTTGCCGTTCTCCCGTATCATTGGGAATTCCGACGTCTCGTGATGGGCAAAGCCGGCGTCCATTTCTTCCTTGGCTTGCGGCAAGGCCACCCACATCTGCAGGCCGTGAATGGGACTGCCGCTGGCGCGCAAGCCGCTGTCGGTGCGCTCCGAATGGACGATGCCGCGGCCGGCGGTCATCCAGTTCACTTCGCCCGGCTTGATCGCCAGCTCGGTGCCAAGGCTGTCGCGGTGCATGATCTCGCCGTCGAACAGATAGGTGACGGTGGCGAGCCCGATATGCGGGTGCGGCCGCACGTCGAGCCCGGTGCCGGCGCGAAATTCGGCCGGACCGAAGTGATCGAAAAAGATGAACGGCCCGACCATGCGCGAGCGCGCCGACGGCAGCGCGCGTCGCACCGAGAAGCCGTCGCCGAGGTCGACGGTGCGAGGTACGACGACATGGGCGATCGCTTCGCAGGCGTAAGCATCGCCCGCGTTCGGGTCCTTGCCGGGGAAGAAACTCATGGGGCGGCTCCAGTGTGTCGTTCGAGGCGCGGTTCGATTTCTATATAAGGCCGGCGTTCCGGTATTGCGACACCGATGCCGCGCGAAGAAAGGCCAAGAATGTGTACGGATCGCGACACCGCGATATCGTCCGTTGGCCTGATTTTGGCACTGGCGTGCCCCGTTGCACCGGGGCTTTAAACCGCCGTTAACCATGGTGCCGCTCCGGCAGATTTTGCAGCAATTACAAGATGGCGCAGGTCTTCGTTTAAGCCGGTCTTTACGGGGCCATGGCTCACTACCCGGACACCAGTACGGGTGGGTGGCCGGGGCGAGAATGGGACTGGGTGTGCGCGCATTCACGCGCCAGCATATTGTTGCGATCGCTGTCGGCGTTCTGGTTGCCGGCATGCCTTTGGTCGCGTTCAATTTCTGGCTCAGCGGCGTGATCGACCGACAGGGACAGGCGGAGACCGGGTCCGGGGCGCGGCGCATGATCGCGCTCGGCGAGTCGCGCGTCGGCGAGGTGATACGCGCGCTTGACGATCTTGCCGGCCGCGGTGTGACGGGCTGCGAGCCGGGCAATTACGTCGCGATGCAGGCCGCCGCCTTCGTCACGGCGCCGATCAAGGAAGTGGCGATTATCGGGCCCGGCGGCCGGACCTTGTGCACCCATTTCAATTTCTCGCTCGCCGCCGACGGTGCCGCCCATGCGGTCGCCATTGCGGCCGATCTCGATCCGGGGCAGCGCCGCGTCCTGTCGTCGAGCCCGCTTGAGGCCGGCAGCGGCTACTCGCTCGATGTCGTGCGCCTCGCCAGTGGCCAGAACATGGTGCGATTGCGCCGGCTCAGCGGCGAAGGGCCGAACCAGATCGCCGCTTTGATACCGGCCACGTTGTTCTTGCCGCAGGCGACGGCTAAAAGCGATCGGCTCTATTCCTATGTGCAGATCGAGGCGCGTGACGGCGCCGTCATCGGCGAAATGGGCGAGCGCCCGAAAGATACCGCGGACGTGTTCACCGCGACGCTGCGATCGGTGAAATACGGATTCACCGCCAAGGTCATGTCCCAGCGCGGCGGCACTGTCGCCGGTAACGTCGACCTGAAATGGCTCGGCCTGATCGTGACCGCCATCGTTATACTGATCCTGATCGTCTTTGCCATGATGGTGCCGAAGCAGCTGCCGAACAATCCGGTCGCCGAACTGGAGCGTGCGCTCGCGGCCGGTGAGTTCGTGCCGTACTATCAGCCGATCGTCGATATCCAGTCGGGCAAGCTGCGCGGTGCCGAAGTGCTGGTGCGCTGGCGCAAGGCGGACGGCACTTTGGTGTTGCCGGGCTCGTTCATTCCACTGGCGGAATCCAGCGGCCTGATCCGCGCCATGACTTTCGACCTGATGCGCCGGGTCTGCGTCGAAGCCGGCGCGGCGATCGGCCAGCGGCCGGCGCTGAAGGTCTCGTTCAATTTCGCCGGTGCTCTGTTCAGCGACGAGACCATCGTCCAGGACGTCAACAGGACCTTTGTCGGATCGCCGATCAAACTGTCCCAGGTGGTGCTCGAAGTCACCGAGCGCGACCCGATCGAAAACTTCACGCTGACGCGCCAGGTCATCGCCGCGTTGCAAGGCCTCGGCGTGCGGATCGCTATCGACGACGTCGGCACCGGCCACAGCGGCCTGTCCTATATGCTCAAGCTCGGCGTCGACATCATCAAGATCGACAAGATGTTCGTCGATGCCATCGGCACCGACCGCAACTCGACCACCATCGTCGAGACTTTGGTCGATCTCGCACACAACATGCGCATGGATGTGGTCGCCGAAGGCGTCGAGAATTTCGAGCAGGTTATGCATCTGCGCAATCTCGGCGTCCGCTCGGCGCAGGGCTATGTGTTCGCGCCGCCGTTGCCAGGCAGTTCGTTCCTGCAACTGGTCGAGGCGATGGATACGCTCGGCACTGAGGGCGGCGAGCAGTCGGAGCTGTCCGATCAGGTCGCCGCCGCCTGAGTGCGGTGCGCGCCGTTCCGCCGGCTGCAATCCCGACCCGCCAAATTGAAAAGTTCCGCCGGTTCCGGTATGAAGGGCTCCGGTTAGCGAACAGGGGGGAATGCTTATGATTCGGATTCTGACGGCGATGGCAACGGTCGCCATGGTGGCGCTGGTGCCGGTTGGCCAGGCGTCGGCGCAGAACAACACGCTGGGCGGCGCTATTATCGGTGGCGGCGTCGGCGCCATCATTGGCGGCGCGGCGACTGGCGACGCCGGCGGTGCCATTGCCGGCGGTATCATCGGCGCGGCCGCGGGCGCGGCGCTCGGATCGCAGATGGAGCCGCGGCGTCGGGGTTATTATTGGTACAAGGGACGTTGCTGGGTTCGGCGCAGCAACGGCAATTATTATCGCGTGTCCAGCCGCAATTGCGGCTAGTGCGTCGCAGCCGCCCACGAAAAAGGGTGGCCTCGCGGCCACCCAGTTCGAACGCCACGCGGGAGGAACTTCGCAACGGGCTGGCCCGACAACCGGGCCGGCCCGCGTGACTTAATTTCAATCACAGTGCGACACGGACGTCGCGATTCGTCAATAATTATCTGTGGAATTCCGCGGCTGTGCCGGGCGCATCCCTATTAGGCTACCGACAAACTACGCGGCGCCCAGTTCGGTTTCGATGGCGACGATGACGCTTGGGTCGGATGGCTCGGTGGCCGATGTGAATCCGGCCTTGAGATGGCCGTCGCGGCCGACCAGATATTTGTGAAAATTCCAGCGCGGCGCGTCATGCGGTCGCTCGAGCGCGGCCCAGCGGTAGAACGGGTGCGCGCCGGCGCCTTTGACAATCGCCTTCTCGGTCAGCGGGAAGGTGACGCGGTAGTCGTCATGCGCAGTCTTGCCGATGTCGCTGGCGTTGCCCGGTTCCTGACCGCCGAAATCGTTCGACGGCACGCCAAGAACCATCAGCCCCTTGTCGCGATAGCGCGTCCACAGCGCCTGCAGTCCGGCATATTGCGGCGTGTAGCCGCAGAGCGAGGCGGTGTTGACCACCAGGATCGGCCGTCCGGCATAAGCCGACAGCGCGATGTCGCTGCCGTCCAGGCCCTTGAAGGTGAATGCATAGGCGGTCATGTGGCTCATGCCGGCGATTTGCGCCGCCGCGCATACCGGGCTTGCCAGCAGCGCAGCGCCTGCGACCAAGAGATGCCGTCGATCGATCATGCCGCGATCATAGCCGACGGCGGTGCGCCGGTCGCACACGTTTGTTTGAACATGGGGCCGTTTAAGCGGGGCGGGCGGTAACGAGGTGCGGCGCGCCGCCGCGCGCGAGCGCACCGGGGCGGCAATGAATAATTTCAGGCCGCTCTTGGTTGCAGCGAAAGGAGCCGGCTTAACGCTTTTGCGCCGCCTGGTTGCGTGTTGGGGCGTGGGCGCGTGCGTCCAGGCCGGGCTCCTTTCTTGCGCAAGGCGTGATCAACCCGAAATCCACTTGCCGCGGCGGGAATGGTTCATCCGCTCGGGCATTTCGGCATCACGCGTCACGCTGCCGCAATTCGAACATTGAGCAACGATAGCGCAACAGCCAAGACAATGAAGCAGCAAGGCTGACGTAATAAGCGAGAAGTGATTCGCGCCAGCCTTGGCAATCCGTGGAGATTCGGAAACGTGCAGAGTGATCGAACACGTGCTGGTGGCATCGGACAGACCGCCGCGCAATGGGCCCCTTACATCTTGTCGATCCTGCGCATCGTGGTCGCGCTGCTGTTTTTCGAACACGGCACGTCACGGCTGTTCGGATTTCCGTCGCCGCTGCCGCCGCCGGCATTCTTGAGTATGTACTGGTTTGCCGGCGCGATCGAACTGGTCGGCGGCGCACTGCTGCTGCTCGGAATCTGCGTGCGGCCGGTGGCCTTCATCATGTCCGGCGAGATGGCTTTCGCCTATTTCGTCAGCCACGCGCCGGCGGGCTTCTTCCCCATTCTCAATCGGGGCGATGGCGCGATCTTGTATTGCTTCGTATTTTTCTACATCGCCTTCGCCGGCGGTGGGCCGTGGAGCCTCGGTGCGCTATGGGGCAAACGGACGTAAGCGACCGCTATTTCTTGTCGACGGTAATGCCGCCCGGCCCGAGGTTGATCTGCACGCCCTTGGGCTCGCGATTGTCTTCGTAAACTTTGTAGCCGAGCACGCCGATGGCGACACAGAGCACGGCGACGGCGAGCAGCAGAACATTGCGGTTGATCGGCATGAAACCCCCTTTGGTATATTCACGCCGATAACGCCGCCGATGGAACTTAGTTCCATCGGCGCCCATTTTCCTTATCGGCTGCCGAAAACGCTCAACCGGTGCGCGGCCGCCGCATTGGCTGCGCCCGGCGGCATGCGGCCGGCCAAGATCTCCTTGACCTGATTGACTGTGTCGAAGGCCTGGTGTTCGGCCGCGTCCGGGGTCAGCCCGGCGGTATGCGGCGTGGCCACCACGTCGGCGCGGGAGGCTAAAAACAGCGACGGCTTCTGGTCCGCCGCGCGGCCGACATCCATCGCCGCGCCGGCGATTATCTTGGTGTCGAGCGCATGGGCCAAAGCCTGCTCATCGACCAGATTGCCGCGCGAGACGTTGATGAAAAAAGCCGACTTTTTCATGCGTGCGAAGGCTGAGGCATTCATCAGGTTCTCGGTCTGCTCATTGGCGATCACCAGGCAGACGACGAAATCGGATTGCGCCAGCACGTTCTCAAAAGAATCCTGCTGCACCCCGGGCTCGGTGACCGTCTTGAACGGGTCCGAGACGATCACCTTCATGCCGAAGGCGACGCCGAGCCGGGCGAGATGTTCGCCGATGGCGCCATAGCCGAGAATGCCCAAGGTGGCGCCGCTCAGCTGTTTGCCCATGCGCGGTTCCGGATCACGCCCGGCGCGATACTCGATCGTGTAGTCGAGCGTATGGCGGCCGAGGTCGATCATATAGCCGATCGCCTGTTCGGCGACCGAAGCAATGAAGCCCGGCGTCGCATGCGTCACCAGGATGCCGCGCTTGCTTGCCGCCGGCACGTCGATGTTGCGGATATCGACCGCGACCCGCAGGAACGCTGCCAGTTCGCTTGGCGCCTGCGCGAAGAATTCGGCCGGGGCGGGGGTCTGCCGGTCGGAGACGATAATCGCGCAACCCTTGGCGGCTTCAGTCAGCGCCGCGGCATCGTCGAGCACCCGGCCGGTCTCGTTGAGACGCACGTCGCACAGCGCGCGTAAACTCGCGAGCGCGCGCGGCCCATAATAATTGGCCAGCATGTCGGGCGTATGGGTGAGCAGGAGGGTGGGCATAAGCGTTTCCTCAAAGGGCTCGTTTTTATGGGACGGTGACCGGGGCTTGTCTTCTATCCGCGTCTGGCAATGATAGGCAAATCTCCCGTGTCAGGAGGCGCCGATGAGCCCGACGACCGTCAAGAAACCGGCGACCAAGACCAGGCCGCAAACCCAGCGCCCGCCGCTATGGAAGGTGATCCTGCTCAACGACGATTTCACCCCGCGCGAATTCGTGGTCGAGGTGCTCAAGGCGGTGTTTAGGCTCAACGAAAGCCAGTCCTACCGGGTGATGATGACGGCGCACCAGAAGGGCGCCTGCGTCATCGCGGTCTATACCCGCGACGTCGCCGAGACCAAGGCTAAGGAGGCGACCGAGCTCGGCAAGGCCAATGGCTTTCCGCTATACTTCACGACGGAAAAAGAAGAGTAGGAAAAATTAGATGCAACGAGTCCTGATCACTGCCGGTGCCGCCGGCATCGGCCGCGAATTCGCGCGCGCCTTCGCCGCCAACGGCGCCAAGGTCTACATCTGCGACATCGACGAGAAGAACCTGGCGGCGCTTGCCGCGGAGATCCCCGGCCTGACCGCGCAACGCTGCGACATGGGCAGCCGGGCCGAGATCGAGCGCATGGTGCCGGCGGCGATTGAAGCGCTCGGCGGGCTCGACGTGCTGATCAACAATGCCGGCATTGCCGGGCTGACGCTGCCGGTCGAGCAATATCCGCCGGACGACTGGGACAAAGTGCTCGCCGTCAATCTCACCTCGATGTTCGACGTGACGCGGCTGGCCATTCCGCATTTGAAAAAATCCGACTATGGCTGCATCATCAACATGTCGTCGGTTGCCGGCCGTTTCGGCTTCGAGAATCGCTCGCCTTATGCGGCGACCAAATGGGCGGTGATCGGCTTCACCAAGACTTTGGCAATGGAGCTTGGCCAATGGGGCATTCGCGCCAATGCGATCGCGCCGGGCGCGGTCGACGGCGACCGCATCGTGCGCGTGTTCCAGGGCCGGGCGCAGATCAGCGGCAAATCGATGGAAGAAGTGAAGGCCGAGGCCTTCGCCGGCCAGTCGATCAAGGCCTTCATCGATCCGAAGGACATCGCGCAGCTCGCCGTGTTTCTCGCCTCGAACGCGGCAAAGTCAATCTCGGGGCAGGTGGTGCCGATCGATAATGATCGGCAGAAGGCGTGAGGCTCTCACGGTGCGCCGACGCCGGCGTGACGATTCAGGCTTTATTAACCGGATCGTTTAAAGCTGGATCAATGCTCGGGGGAGTATGTTGCACGCAACCGCCGGCGCCATCGCGCCCGCGGCACATGAGGCGTCCCGATGCAAAACGCGACCAGCCGTGGCTCCGCCTATGACGGCTTCATCGTCGAGGTCGGCGGCCAGTTCGTCTGCGAATATGGCAGCCTGACCGCCGCGCTGAAGGCCGGCCTCGAGCTCAAGCACCGCGACGCTGCTGCGCAGGTGAAGGTCTACGACGCCAAAGACCGTATCCTGGAGCGCGCGCAAGGCTAAAGATAACCCGCCACGACGGCCGCGTCCGCTGGAAACGCTTCGGGCGACGGCGGAACGCTATACCTACCCCCGCGTTAACCTTCATCAATCACACGCGACCCGGCAAGGGGACCTATCATGCCCGATGCCCGCGCAGCGACGCGCCGAGTGAAGAAAAAAGAACTGGCCGTCCTTAAAGACCTGGCGATTACAGCGCTCGAGCGGCGCGGCTATGAGGTGCGCGGCAAGACGACGTCGCAGATCCGCGAGATATTGCGGCATCACCCGACCGGGCCGAAGGCGGCGGCGTAGCGCGCCGGGCTATTTATGGTTCGGCGATCAGCGCGTGGCCTGGGTTTCGCCTGGCGGCAAAGGCCCCTGCGTTTTTGCCTCTTCCTCGGCCAGCAATGCCAACAGCTGCTGCCGGCGCGGCTCGGTCAGTTCGCCGGACAGCTGTTTCTGGAAGAACAGAACATTCTGCCGACGGACGAACAATTGCATGTTCATGGCGCGTCCCTGAAGGCGCATTGGCGCGCCGGCACTCGTCGCTTCTGGCGGATGGGGAATGGTTCCATCCTGAAGCGATCCATGCAGCAACGCGGTTTCGCGTTTTAAGTTCCGCGGCCAATCAGGTTTCGCGGGCGAGGGGGCAAGAAGGACAGCTTCGCCGGGCGCCGCCACTTTTAGCTAATTGCCGCAATTCCACACCGCGCCGATCGGCGTTTGCGTCCAGCACGGGCCGACATGCCAGCTGTCACGGCGGTTGCCGCCGAAGCGGCCATTATAAAACGGCGGGCCGTAATAGTAATAATAGGCGCGCGGCGCGTTGTGCCGCCAGGCGAAGGCGCGGTCGCGCCGCCAGGCCTTGTATTCCTCGCGCTCGATCTGCTGCGGCGAGCGATAGCCGGGCGGCACGGTGTAGCGCTTCACGTGGTGCTTAACTTGTCGCTTTACCTGGTGCGTGACGGCTGGCTTTTTCTTCGGCGTCGGGGTGGCGTCGCCGGTGTCGGCGAACGCGAGCGTCGACGCGCCGAGCGAGACGGCGAGGATGAGGGCGAGGAGCGAAGAGAGGCGGGGCATGAAGGGCCTTATAGCGGGAAAAGCGTGAAGGCGTCTGTAGCCGCCGTTCGTGGTCGAATTGCGGGAACGCCATCGTCATTCCG
>JAQSCR010000389.1:10224-26054 GCA_029945495.1 Pseudolabrys sp.
GCGCGGCCTCAAGGCCGCGACCCGGAATGACGGAGGAGAGAATTGCGCCTACACTGCGATCTGGGTGGACGGGGACGGGCATGGACCGCAAGTGCGGGCATCTCAAGACGGTAAAAGTGGTGACGCCGTCGGCCAAAGGCTGCGAGGAATGCCTCAAGACGGGCGACTGGTGGGTGCATCTGCGCCTGTGCCGGACCTGCGGCCATGTTGGTTGCTGCGACGATTCACCGAACAAGCACGCGACGGCGCATTTCCATAAGACAAAGCACCCGATCATCGAAGGCTATGACCCGCCGGAAGGCTGGGGCTGGTGTTATGTCGACGAGACGTTTCTCGATCTGCCGACGACGACCGCGCAGGTCGGGCCGATCAAGAGGTGGGTGTGAGGGGGCTTGAACTTGGCACCCCAAAGCGGTTGCATTCATAGAAAATGCCACCCTATAATCACCAGATTTTTTTTGGGGGGCGAAATGGAATTATCTCGAGATCAGATCAAAGCGCATCTTGTTGCCGACATGACGGTTCGGTTTCCGGGTCGACATGGCGTTTTTCCTGAAGCCCTTAAAATCGCCAGCCTCGGTTTTCCAAACGACGAGGCGCGGCGGGAGTGGGGCAAAAAGGTCAATCAGTCACCCTGGTTTCCCGGCTGGTTTACGCCGTCCGAATTTCTCGCCTGCGTAACCATCGGCAAGGATCCCGAGCATGATCCGACGAACAAGAATCCAAATCTGATCGATCTGATGCTCGCCACTCAGAATCGCGCGCCGGAAAGCAATGCGCTGGCGATGGAATTTTTCCATATGGCGTCGACGCCTGCGAAAGCAGCGAAAGGAGGCGGCAAAGCAAAGCCGAAGCTGAGCCCCAAATCCGCGAAGAAAAAACGCATGTAGTTCTTGAGTTCGTTGTCGGCGTTAAATCATTGGGGCAGCCTATGACAAATCGTGCAGCGTATCAGACGCGAAGCGTGCTTGCCGCACTCGCGGCGTTTATCCTCTCGACAACGACATCGTATGCCAGTTGCACCGATGAACTTCGCGCGAAATTCGGCATGACCGTGTTGACCGATGCGATGTATGCCGATCCGGCATTTGCCGCGTGCGCCGCGGAAGCGGCGCGGCGCGAGCGGACGGCGCAGCGCCGCGCCGGCATTGTCAAAACCTCCCTGGCGCCGCCTGCTGCCGCGCCTGCGCCCGGCAAAAAGGCCGGCAAGGATGAACTGCCGCCAGCCTATGTGACAAATGTCTATCCCCTGGTGCGGCGCGACTTCAACGACGTCTGGCTGTTCGATCAGAGGAAAGGCGTCGGGGATATCGAAGATGCGGAGGGCGCGTCATTTTCCGTGGCGTCCGATCGTATAGCCAATAATACGACATGGAACGTCAATGCGATGGGCGCCGTGGTTTTCCAGGTGCTGCACGATCGCTATCCGAAAGGCCAGGAGCTTAATTTCATCGGCCTAAGTCTCGCGCCCTTTGTCACGATCAACCGCACGCGCAACAGCAACCCGAATGCCGTGACCAACAATGTCGATGAGGTAAAATATGGCGGCTCGGCCGAGTTCGGGCTCGATATCGCCGGCACGGCGCAATACTTCCGCGTGCAAGGCGCGGCCCTCGAGGATCGCATTGCGTCGACCACGTCGTCATCGGCGAATTTCGAATGGATTCCGGTGATCGATGGATTGATCAATTCTCCCATCGAGACGAGCAACAGCGTCATTCCGGTTTCGTTCGTGTTCGGTCCGGAATATCGGCTGCGCTACGATAACGTCGTCGCCAACGATCTGACGGGCGCCAAGGAAAAGGTGTGGCGCTCGGGGCCACAGGGGATCTTGCGCTACAAGGTCATTGGCACAGCCTTGCCCGACACCCTCAAGGACATTGCATTTCTCAAGAGCCTGCATGGCCAGACGACATTCGGCTGGCTGAGCAGCGCCGGTACCGGCCAGTACTTCTCTTATTTTAGCAGTTCACTCACCTACAATCTCGATCCGGACGGGCATCTCGGTTTGACCGGCAGCTACACCAACGGCCGATCGGAAGACACCGGGCGGCGGATCGATTTGTGGAAGGCCGGTCTCACCGCGAAGTGGTGAGCGGGCCGGCGGCAAAATAAAAGGGCGGCCGTTCGGGCCGCCTTTTTAAGTCGTGGATGGCCGGGTCAAGCCCGGCCATGACGTCGAGAAGCTACTGCCTCAATCCCTCACGAACACCCGCTCGTCCCGCCGCAGGTGTCGCACTTCATGCAGGTGCCGTTGCGCACAAGCGTGAAGTTGCCGCATTCGCCGCAGGCTTCGCCTTCGTAGCCCTTGGCGCGGGCCTCGGCGCGCAGTTCGGACGCCGCCGCCTTGGCGTGGATCTTCACGTCCTCGGCATTGATCTGCGCCGCGTGCTCGAGCGCCTGAGCGGGAGAGAGCTTCATCTCCGGCTCCTGCTTGAGCGCGGTTGCAGCACCCGAGCCGTGGAATGCGGTGACGTTCGATGAGCCGACCGACGAGGCCGGGGAGGATGAAGCGCCCACCACCGACAGCTTGTCGGGGCGCGAGCGGGTCAGGCCCTTGGAGACGAAGTTCGGCGCCGGCTTGCCTTCCTCGACGCCCTTGCCGAGCGCGTCGAAACCGCCCTGGCTCGGATCGACATGGGCGAGGTCGTAGCGTTCCAGATACGACACCGCCAGCTCGCGGAACACGTAGTCCAGGATCGAGGTGGCGTATTTGATCGAGTCGTTGCCCTGCACCGGGCCTTGCGGCTCGAAGCGGGTGAAGGTGAAGGCGTCGACATATTCCTCGAGCGGCACGCCGTATTGCAGGCCGAGCGAAATGGCGATGGCGAAGTTGTTCAACAGCGAGCGCAGCGCCGCGCCTTCCTTGTGCATGTCGACGAAGATCTCGCCGATGCGGCCGTCGTCATATTCGCCGGTGCGCAGATAGACCTTGTGGCCGCCGACCACCGCCTTCTGGGTGTAGCCCTTGCGGCGCGACGGCAGCTTCTCACGCTCGCGCAGCACGGTGATGCGCTCGACGATCTTCTCGACCACCTTTTCCGACATCGCCGCGGCACGCGCCGCGTTCGGCTTGTCGAGGAAGGCTTCGACTTGATCGTCTTCCTCGTCATCGTCGGCGATCAGCTGCGAATTAAGCGGCTGCGACAGCTTCGAGCCGTCGCGGTACAGCGCGTTGGCTTTCAGCGCCAGACGCCAGGATTGCATATAGGCTTCCTTGCAGTCCTCGACCGTGGCCTCGTTCGGCATGTTGATGGTCTTGGAGATGGCGCCGGAGATGAACGGCTGCGCCGCCGCCATCATCTTGATGTGGCTGTCGACCGAAAGGTAACGCTTGCCGGTGCGGCCGCACGGATTGGCGCAGTCGAACACCGGATAGTGCTCGAGCTTGAGGTGCGGCGCGCCTTCGACCGTCATCGCGCCGCAGACATGGATGTTGCAGGCGTCGATGTCGCGCTTGGCAAAGCCGAGCGCGGCGAGAAGGTCGAAAGTCGGCGAGGCGAGCGCCTCGGCCTCGAGGCCGAGCACGTCGCGGCAGAAGTCTTCGCCGAGCGTCCACTTGTTGAAGGCGAACTTGATGTCGAACGCGGTCGGCAGCGCCTTCTCGATCTTGGCCAAAGCCTCGTCGGTGAAGCCTTTGGCTTTCAGCGTCGTGTGGTTGATGCCGGGGGCCTGGGCGAGATTGCCGTGGCCGACGGCGTAGACCTCGATCTCGGCGATCTGGGCTTCCGTGTAGCCCAGCGTGCGCAAGGCCTCAGGGACAGCGCGGTTGATGATCTTCCAGTAGCCGCCGCCGGCGAGCTTCTTGAACTTGACCAGCGCGAAATCGGGCTCGATGCCGGTGGTGTCGCAATCCATCACCAGGCCGATGGTGCCGGTCGGCGCGATGACGCTGGCTTGCGCGTTGCGGTAGCCGTGCTTCTCGCCGAGCGCGATGGCGTTATCCCAGGCCTTCTTGGCGTGGGCGATCATGCTCTGGTCGGGGCAGGAGGCGTGATCGAGCGGCACCGGCGGCTGCGACACCTTCTCGTAGCCGTTGCGTTCGCCGTAAGCGGCGCGGCGGTGATTGCGCATCACCCGCAGCATGTGCTCGCGGTTTTTCTTGTAGCCGGGGAAGGCCCCTAACTTTTCCGCCATCTCGGCCGAGGTCGCGTAGGAGACGCCGGTCATGATCGCGGTCAGCGCGCCGCACAGCGCGCGGCCTTCGTTCGAGTCGTAGGAGATGCCGGAGGTCATCAGCAGGCCGCCGATATTGGCGTAGCCGAGGCCCAAAGTGCGGAACTCGTAGGAGAGCTGCGCGATTTCCTTGGACGGGAACTGCGCCATCAGCACCGAGATTTCCAGAACCACGGTCCACAGCCGGACGCCGTGCTCATACGACTCGACGTCGAACTTGCCGGTTTCCTTGTCGCGGAAGGTCAGCAAATTGAGCGAGGCGAGGTTACAGGCGGTGTCGTCGAGGAACATGTATTCCGAGCACGGGTTCGAGCCGCGGATCGGGCCGGACGCCGGGCAGGTGTGCCAGTCGTTGACGGTGGTGTGGTATTGCAGGCCGGGATCGGCGCAGGCCCAGGCGGCGTGGCCGACCTTCTCCCACAATTCGCGCGCCTCGACGGTCTTGGCGATCTTGCCGTTCTTGCGAAACGTCAGATCCCACTTGCCATTGGCTTCGACCGCCTTGAGGAACTCGTCGGTGACGCGCACCGAATTGTTCGAGTTCTGGCCCGACACCGTCAGGTAAGCGTCCGAATCCCAATCGGTATCGTAGACCGGGAAGTTGATGTCGGTGTAGCCCTGCTTGGCGAACTGGATGACGCGCTTGATCAGGTTGTCGGGCACGAATGCGCGGCGCGCGAGCTTGATCTCGCGCTTGAGCGCCGGGTTCTTCTCCGGCAGGAAGCAATCCTCGCCCGGGCCTTCGCAATTGATGCAGGCCTTCATCACGGCCTTGAGGAATTTCTGGTTGGTCTTGGAGCCGGACACCAGCGCCGCGACCTTCTGCTCTTCCAGCACCTTCCAGTCGATGTATTTCTCGATATCGGGATGATCGACGTCGACGATCACCATCTTCGCCGCGCGGCGCGTGGTGCCGCCCGACTTGATCGCGCCGGCGGCGCGGTCGCCGATCTTGAGGAAGGACATCAGGCCGGACGACTTGCCGCCGCCGGACAGCCGCTCGCCTTCGCCGCGGAGATTCGAGAAATTGGTGCCGGTGCCGGAGCCGTATTTGAACAGGCGCGCTTCGCGCACCCACAGATCCATGATGCCGCCTTCGTTGACCAGGTCGTCGGAGATCGACTGGATGAAGCAGGCGTGCGGCTGCGGATGTTCGTAGGAAGACTTCGACTTGGTCAGCTTGCCGGTTTGGAAGTCGACATAATAGTGGCCCTGGCTCGGGCCATCGATGCCATAGGCCCAATGCAGGCCGGTGTTGAACCATTGCGGCGAGTTCGGCGCGCACATCTGGTTAGCGAGCATGAAGCGCAGTTCGTCGAAGAAGGCTTGCGCGTCATCTTCGCTGTCGAAATAGCCGCCCTTCCAGCCCCAATAGGTCCAGGTGCCGGCCAGACGATCGAACACCTGCTTGCTGGAGTGTTCGCCGATATAGCGCTCCTTCTCCGGCAACTTGGCGAGCGCCTCTTCATCGGCGACCGAGCGCCACAGGAACGAGGGCACGGTGTTCTCTTCGACCTTCTTCAGACATGACGGAACGCCAGCTTTGCGGAAATACTTCTGCGCCAGCACGTCAGACGCCACCTGCGACCAGAATTCCGGCACCTCGACATTGTCCAGCTTGAAGACAATGGAGCCGTCCGGATTCTTGATCTCGGACGTGGTCAGCCGGAACGGCAGCCCCGCATAGGCCGCGTCCTGTTCATGACCGAGGGTCATATCCTTGGTGTAGCGCCGTTCAATCCGCATAGTCTCTAGCCCCTTAAAATGGCCAGGCGGCTTACCGCCCAATTATCGCTCACGAACATGTCCCTGTCCGCGATTTTTTCGGCTCACGCTGCTCACACCACCCACTACACCTATGTCCGGTGCTCTGCTCCCGCACCGGTTTCGAACTTCATTTAGGTGCCAGCTCGCACCGATGTGAAGTTCCGCAACTCGCCGTAAAACTCACTCCCGAGACACAGAAGTGCCCCGTCCCAAATCGCCATGTTCTGGCGTGGGCTGAGAGACGACAAAGCGTCATTTTGGGCGTTCGGACCGCGACTTAAACTCACACTGCCGAACAATCTGAAGCTATTTGGACTCACCCGAGCCGTCAAGCGATAGTAGGTCGGGTCGGTTAATAATCTACCTATTGTGCCAGACCGGTGAACTATGGGGAAAAGATTGGGCGGCGACGGGCTGAGTATTGAGCGATAAAACCGGCTCGGGAAGCCTTTTTCTCGACGGCGCCAAGTAGGTTTTCCGCCCTAGGCCGATGACGGAAAAATGACGCAAAATGGGGATGGCTGGTCACCCACAACTTCTTTTGCAGCGACGCGCAAGCGGGGAAAAGCCCGGGATAAGTCGCGCAATTCGGGTTCCAGAGTCGCTGATTCTCGAAACGGTTTCAGCGCGTTAGCGAGGCCGCCGGGCGCTTGCGGCAGTGGGGGTAAGACACACAAGGCTGTGAATTCGCCCATAGCGCACCAAAGACGGCCACAACGAAAAAGACGGACCCTTTTCAAGGCCCGCCTTTTTACACCCGGCACTGTCGTCTCGAAGGCAACCGCCGCACCCGCGGCGTTGCCGAATTCCTGCTGATTTCGTGCTCACTTCCTGGGCACGATAGCCACCGACTTAAGCAAACGCAATATCGATAGAGCTTTTCCGGCTTTGATAGAATCAAAGCCGGGGCTCTGGCCTTTTGTTTTGACGCGTTTTCTTCACGCGAACCGGTTTCCACTTCGCTCGAAAACGCTCTAGGCGGCGTGCTTTCGGGCGCGCCGCAGCGTCAGCTCTTGCAAGGGTATTTGTCCAGTAGCGCCCAATAGATCAGCAGCGACGGATTGTATTTGATCTCGTCCGGATTCTTATGGACGTAGTCGAGGAAGGCCTTGAGCACGTCGATGCTCTGCATGTCTTCGGGCATGCAGACCGCGAGCGTGTGATTGCCGGCCTCATTGTGGAAGTTGAGAAACGCCATCGCCGAATTGATCCAGCCGAGGCAATAGCCGGTCTGATAGTTGCGGCGATACCAGCGAATGTTGCCGTTCTTGCCTTTGCGGATCGCCCATTCGAGCGCGGTGCAGCGTTCGATCACGCGCTCGGTGCCGGTGAAACCCGTTCCATAGGGGCTCTCTGGCACGGGTGCCCTCATCACATCCTGCCAGACGCCGGGATGCGACTTCGGGTCGGGCTGCTGGGCGTGGGCGGTCGCCGCTGAAGCGAAGCTTGCCAGCCCCAACAGCGCCAGCGCCAGGAACGAGGCGTGAAGCTTAGACATATCGATCTACTCCTATTGTTCGATCCGGGCCGAACGGCTGACCCGATGAAAGCTCGCAGCCGGGGCAGTCCCGGCTGCTTTTGTTGTTCACTTACAAACCTTCTTGCCGTTGACCATCGTGCACACCGGCTGCTTTGGCGGCGGCGCAGCGGGCCGCGGCGGCGGAGCGGGGCGTGCTACCGGAGCGGGTCGTGCGGCCGGTGCCGGGCGCGCCGCTGGCGGCGGTGACGGACGCGGCGGCAAGGGTCGTGCCGCAGGCGGCGTCGGGCGAGCGGCCGGTGGCGTCGGACGTGCCGCTGGCGGTGTCGGACGTGCGGCTGGCGGCGTCGGGCGGGCGGCCGGCGGGGTCGCGGGACGCACGGTCGGCGGAGTTGCCGGCCGCACTGTGGGCGGTGTGACAGGTCGCACCGTCGGCGGGGTCGCAGTCGGCGGCGTAGCCGGTCGCCCGGTTGGCGGCGTAGCCGGTCGCACGGTCGGCGGCGTCGCGGTAGGCGGTGTAGCCGGCCGTGTTGTCGTCGGCGGCAAACCGGGCCGCTGACCCACGCTCGGTGTCGGCGGGGTCGGCGTTGCCGGGCGGACCGGAGTCGCGCCGGGCACCGGCGGCAAACCGGGCCGCGAAATGCTGGGACGCGTTCCCGGTGTTGTTCCAGGAGGCGTTGCCGGCGCCACGGTCGTACCGGGCGTTGGCGTTGTCGGCCTGACTGTCGTGGCGCCGGGCACGGCCGGCAACCCGGGACGTGTCGGGGTCGCGCCTGGCGTCACTGTCGTGCCGGGCGTTCCGGGACGGACGGTCGTCGTACCGGGTACCGGCGGCAGACCCGGACGGGTCGTCGTCGGACGGCCGGTCGTCGTTGTGCCAGGTGTCGCCGGTTGGACGGTGGGGGTCGACGGTGTGCCGGGACGTGGCGGCAAAGGCGGTCGTCCGGTTGTTGGTACGCCGGGTGTCACGCCGGGTGTGGTCGGGCGGCCGGTTGTCACGCCGGGTGTTGTTCCGGGCGTTGTCGGGCGGCCGGTGGTGGCGCCGGGGATTGTCGGCCGGCCGGATGGCGGAAGGGTCGGACGGCCCGTCGTGGGCCGGCCAGTAGGCGTTCCAGGAGTTGTCGGGCGTCCGGTGGTGGTCACGCCCGGCGTTGTCGGCGTTGTCGGCGTTCCGGGCGTCGGACGTCCCGTCGTCGGTACTCCAGTTGTTGGCCGTCCCGTGATGGGCCGACCCGTCGTCGGCGTCCCGGTCGGACGGATGGTAAGGCCGGGCTTCTGGTTTGTTGTCCTTGTCTTGGTCTTGGCGAGATCCGAAGCGCGATCGATGCGCACGCCGGTGGCGGTGCGATTATTGGTGCGCACGATGCCAGTCTTGATGCGATCGCGCGTGCGATCGGTTCCGGTGACGGTGCGGGTTCGCGTCCGGTCGCGAGGCGTGAATATCCGCACCGGATCGCCGCGCACCGACGGAATGCGATTGGGGATGAAATTGCGGTCGCGGTCGAAGTGGTGGCGCGGCGGCGGCGGCGGCAGGAACAGCGGCGCCAACAGGCCGAACACCGAAGGCTGCGCGTCGTAGCCTTCCGGATACACTTCATAGATGCCGACGGCTTCGTCGTAATAATCGGGCGGCAACGCCTCCGGCACCACGACATAATTCGGCGGCGGCGCGGGCTTCCCGCCGGCGGCGGCGCTGTCGCCGCCGACAACTCGGCAAGCTGGTCCTGGGCTTCGGTGACGTGAGCGCCTTTCGGATAGCGCTTGAGATAATTCCAGTAGGCGCGTGTGGTGTTCTGCGCCAGCGTGCGCTGCCACAGCACCGCCTCGCGCCTGGTTTCGATGGTGTCCCACACCTGCGGCGCGAACGCGTGCTTCGGATACAGTTCGATGAACCATTGATAGGTTTCGAGCGTGTCTTCTTCGACCGTAACGGCATAGGCCTCGTCGGGCGAGAGACCGCGCAACATTTCCTTGGTGACGTTGCGCTCTTCCTTTGGCGGAATGCGCGCGCCGCTCGGCGTCGCCTGCGGCGCCGGCGTTGCCGCTGTCGTTTCGAACAGGCGCACTTCGGCGGCGAGGTCCGACACCATCCATGGCGTCTGCGAACCGTTGGTCGCCTTGTTGACCTCCAGCCGCACCGCCCTGAAAATCTGCTCGATATCGAGGCCTGGTTGGCGCATCTGCGTCACCAGCGCGCCGGTATAGAGGCTGTAGTCGCCGTCGCCATCGTCGGCGAGCGCGCCGGGCGCGGCCGCGAATGCCAGCAGCATGCCCGGAATGGATTCGCCCATGGCGAGACCCTTCGCCACAGGCTTGTCGCCGCCGGCGCCGAATTTATGATCGCGCGAGGCGTCGAGCACGACGATACGCGCGGCCAGCGGAATCTTGGCCAGTTCGTCGAGCAGATCGTTGAGGCGGAAGGCTTCGTTGGCGACGTCGGCGTCGCTGTTGATGACGGCATCGACGGGAATGAGATAGTTCGCGCCGTCCGACTGGGCGCCGTGGCCGGAGTAATAGACGATCGCCGCGCCGTCGGGGCCGCTGCCTGCGACCTTGTCGAGGAAATCGCGCAACGACTGGCCGATGGTCGCCTGATTGACGTCATGCAGTTCGGTGACGTCGTAGCCGGCCGCGCGCAACGTTTCGGCGACGATGGCCGCGTCGGTGGCGGGCGTCTTGAGTTTCGGCGCGCTGACGTAGGCGCTGTTGCCGATAACCAGTGCGTTGCGCGATTGTGCCAAAGCGGCGCCGGCAAAAGACACCAGCGTCAACGAGACAGCCAATCCGAATTGGACAATGCGCCCCATAATTCTCACCTCTGCGGCGCATCGAAATAATGGCTAAATCAAAATTGCGCGCGTAGTCTGTAAATTGCCTGTCCACGCGATCGTGACATTGATGGAAATCAAACCGCGCGCAGCGAAATGAACGCGGGGCCGATACGAGAACCGACGGCTTGCGCCATCGTCCGGCGGGCGCGGCTTACCGGGGCGGCGCCGCTTCCGGTTCGCCGGCATTGGGTGGGACGGACGATTGATCGGGCGCGTCGAACAAACGCAATGCGCCGGTCAGGGCCGATGCCGACCAAGGGGCCTGCGCGCGGCGGGTCGCGGTGGTGACGGCAAGCCCGGCGGTCTTGAGAATGTCGACGATGTCGAGGCCGGGCTGGCGCATCGCCGTCACCAGCGCGCCGGTGTAGCGGCTGTACTCGCCATTGCCGTCATTGGTGAGCGCGCCGGGCGCGGCCGAATAGGCCAGCAGCATCCCGGGCGTCGGGCGCAACGGCACCAGGCCTTGGCGCGGCGGCCTGCCGGCGCCGCCAATCGGCAGATCGCGCGCGGCGTCGAGAATGACGATGCGCGCGGACGCAGGCGTCGCCGCCAGTTCGTCAAGCAGTTCGCGCAGACTGAAGGCTTCTTTGGCCAGATCGGCGTCGATCTCGATCGGCGCATCGACGGGAATGAGATAATTCTCACCTTTCCACTGTGCGCCGTAACCGGAGTAATAGACAAAGGCTGTGCCATCGGGGCCGCTGGCCGTGAGTTTGTCGAGAAAATCGCGCAGCGCCTGGCCGATGGTCGCGCGCGTCAGGTCGTGCAGTTCGGTGACGTCATAGCCGGCGGCTTGCAGGGTCTCGGCAACGATCGCCGCATCGGTGGCGGGCGTCTTCAGCGCCGGGAGGACGGTGTAGGCGCCATTGCCGATGACGAGCGCATTGCGCGGCTGCGCCAGCGCAACGCCGGTCGCGGCGACAAGCATGACGATGCCAGCCACAACTGCCTGGGCGATGCGGATCACTTTCAATTCCCTCAGCCTGTGCCGAACGGCGAAGACGTTCATGAACAGTGTCGGAGTTCGGTGCGCGCGCGGCATTGACCGAGGTCAATTCGGTCGCGCCAGTGGTGAGGCGGCACGGATAAGAGGAGCCATAGGGACGGGGAGAATGCGGCTGCGCCCAGGCCCGCACGCTGGACACCGGGGCTGCGAGGTGGCAAAACGGCCGCGTCTTCATCGAAGACAAGTCCCCAACCGAAATGCACGGCGGCGATGAAAATTTTCCTGCTGAAGCTGTTTACCTGGTGGAATTCGCAGACCTTCGGAACCCAGTTCTGGACCTGGAAGTACGGCGAAGCGGTCGGCAGCGACGAATTCGGCAACAAATATTACCGCACCCGCGGCGGCAAGATCGATCCGACGCTGCTCTTCGAGCGGCGTTGGGTGATCTATAACGGCTATGCCGAGCCATCGACGGTGCCGGTGTCTTGGCACGGCTGGCTGCATCACACTGTCGATGTGCCGCCGACGCAGGAAAACTATCAGCCGCGCGACTGGCAGAAGCCGCACCGGGCCAACATGACCGGCACGCCCGCCGCCTATCGTCCGGCGGGCTCGACCCTGGCGTCCGGCCACCGGCCGAAGGCGACTGGGGACTACAAGGCCTGGAATCCTTAAGCTGCGCCGAGGCGCGGCCGCCCTTCCGCCGCCGCATTCGCCATGTTAACCGGACGCGTCGAGTGGACGAAGGTTCGCGAATCCACGCATTTGTCCCCGCGGGAAAGCCCTGTTCTGATGGTGCGATCCAGGCTCACAGCCGGTCTGCTGGCAGTCCTTTCGGCAGCGACCGCTTTGGCGTGTTTGAACGCGCCGGCCGCGGCCCAGTTCGGCTCGATTTTCAGTGATAGCCCGCCGCGACCGCCGGGGAATGTGCCGGGCGCGCCGCCGGCCGACGTGCCGCGTGGGCAACAAGACGTGCCCAGCCGCGTCGACGTGCGCCGGCCGAACCTCGATGCCGACCGGCCGCCGTCGCAACCGCAGGCGCCGCCGATGGCGCTGCCGCCGTCGAGCCGGCCGGGTGGCGGAACCATCCAGTCGCAGCCTTTGGCGCCGCCGCCGGGCGCGACCGCCGCGCCGCCGGCCGCCGTGCCTTTAGCGCCGCTGCCGCCGCAAGGCGAGGCCCCGCAGGGCACAGCCCGCACCACCCCGACGCTGCCCGGCCTGCCGCCGGGCGTCCGCCAGCCGCGCGGCACGCCGGAGCCCGCCGATACCTCGCCGCAGCCGGGCGACGAGGTGGTGGTGGCGCCGCCGCCGCAGCGCATCGCCAATCCGAGTGCCGTGTTCTCCGGTCTCGACAAGATCACCGGCCGCATTATCTCGTTCGACGTCGCCATCAACGAGACCGTGCAGTTCGGCGCATTGCAGGTGACGCCACGCGTCTGCTATTCGCGGCCGCCGACCGAGACGCCCAACACCGATGCCTTCGTGCAAGTCGATGAAGTGACCCTGCAAGGCGAGGTCAAACGCATTTTCGACGGCTGGATGTTCGCGGCCAGCCCCGGCCTGCATGCGGTCGAGCATCCGATCTACGACGTGTGGATTACCGACTGCAAAGGCGGCGCCAGTCCTGAAGTCGCCGAAGCGCCAGTCGCGCCGGCGGCAAAGCCGGCCGCGAAACCGGCGGCCCGTCCGCCGGCCCAGCCGCGTCCGCCGCAGCCGCGCGCGCAGCAGCCCGCTTTGGCGCCGACGCTTCGCTAGCTAGCTAGCGAGTTGCGCCAGCGCCTCAGCCCCAGTCAGCGCGCGGTGCGTCGGTAGCGCCGCGAAGTCGGCTTCACCGGCGAGCGCTTCTTCCAGCAGCCGGTGATAGCGCTTCTTCGGCACATCGACCGCGCCGAAGGTCTTCAAATGCTCGGTGACGTATTGCGTGTCGCACAGGCGATAGCCGCCGGCGCGCAGCCGCGCGATCAGGTGCACCAGCGCGATCTTCGAGGCGTCGCGGACACGGTGGAACATGCTTTCGCCGAAGAAAGCGCGGCCGAGCGACACGCCATAAAGCCCGCCGACCAGATCGTCGCCGTTATAGACCTCGACGGTATGGCAATGGCCGAGGTCGTAAAGCGAGCGGTAGATGTTGCGGATGCGGGCGTTGATCCAGGTCTTGTCGCGGTCCGGCTGCGGCGTGGCGCAACCCTCGATCACCGCGTCGAAGTCGCGGTCGACCCAGACGGTGAGCGGCGTCGTACGCACGGTGCGCGCCAGCCGCGACGACACATGGAACCCTTGCAGCGGGATGATGCCGCGTTGTTCTGGCTCGATCCAGTACAGCGCCGGGTCGTCCGCGCTTTCCGCCATCGGGAAAATGCCGCAGGCATAGGCCTTCAGCAGCACTTCCGGGGTGATCTCGATGAAGGTGTTCTCGCGATTGGCCATGGTTGCGATATCTCGCCGGGTTTCATTCTTCGCAAGCCTTCATCCAAGCATGCGAGATATTAACCCCCCGGTTACTATAATCGCATCAACTTTCCGAAAGCTTGAACATTGTGCCGGCCAAGGCGTTGGCTACGGTGACAGGTTTAAACCAAGGATTGCTGGCCATGGCACGCACCGCTGAACCTCGCACGGTCTTGCTGGTCGAAGACGAACTCCTCATCAGCCACTTCGTCGCCGAGGAACTCAGCGAATACGGCTTCGCCGTCCATGAGTCGGCCACGGCGGAGGACGCGCTGCGCTACATCGATTCCGGCGCCGCGGTGGATGTGCTGTTCACCGACATCAATCTGCCAGGCAGCATCGACGGCACGGAACTGGCGATCCGGGTACGCGCCATCCGGCCGGAACTGCCGATCGTCTATGCCTCCGGCCGCTACGCTGCGTCGGGGCCGGAACGGATGGTATCGCGCTCGGTGTTCGTGCCCAAGCCCTACCAGCCGTCTGATGTCTGCACGCTGCTGGCACGGCTGACGGAAGAAGTCGGGATGCGGCACTGATGTCGCCGGTAACGGCTTACGGCTCCATTCCGCCTTTGGCGAGGAACTGCTCCAGCCAGTGGATATGGTAATTGCCGTCGATGATGTCGGCCTCGCGCACCAAAGCGCGGAACAGCGGCAGCGTGGTTTCGATGCCGTCGATCACCACTTCATCGAGCGCGCGGTTGAGCCGCATCAGGCATTCGGTGCGGGTCTTGCCGTGCACGATCAGCTTGCCGACCAGTGAATCGTAATAGGGCGGGATGGTGTAGCCCTGATAGACCGCTGAATCGATGCGCACGCCGAGGCCGCCGGGAGCGTGATAGTGCAGGATCTTGCCGGGCGATGGCCGAAACGATATCGGATTTTCGGCATTGATGCGGCACTCGATCGAATGGCCGCGGAATTCGATGTCTTCCTGCGCCAGCGACAACGGCGCGCCGGCGGCAACGCGGATCTGTTCGAAGATCAAGTCGATGCCGGTGATCATTTCGGTGACCGGATGCTCGACCTGGATGCGCGTGTTCATCTCGATGAAATAGAACTCGCCTTCTTCGTAAAGGAATTCGACGGTGCCGACGCCGAGATACTGGATCTCGCGCATCGCCTTGGCGACGGTCTCGCCGATCTTGTTGCGCGCGGCGACGTTGAGCGCGGGCGAGGGGCTTTCCTCCAGCACCTTCTGATGCCGGCGCTGCAGCGAGCAGTCGCGTTCGCCCAGATGGATAGCGTTGCCCTTGCCGTCGCCGAGCACCTGGATTTCGATGTGGCGCGGCTTGGCGAGGTATTTCTCGATATAGACGGAGTCGCTGCCGAAATTGGCCTTGGCTTCAGAGCGCGCGGTGGACAGGGCGGACGACAGTTCTTCTGCCGTGCGCGCAACGCGCATGCCCTTGCCGCCGCCGCCGGCCGCGGCCTTGATCAGAACCGGATAGCCGATCTCGTCCGAGATGCGCGCAGCCTCGACATCGTCGGTGACGCCGCCATCGGAGCCGGGTACGACCGGAATGCCGAGGCGCTTGGCGGTGCGCTTGGCTTCGATCTTGTCGCCCATGGTGCGGATATGTTCGGCCTTGGGGCCGATGAAGTGCAGGCCGTGATCGTTGAGGATCTCGGCAAAGCGGGCATTTTCCGACAGAAAACCGTAGCCGGGATGCACGGCATCGGCGCCGGTGATCTCGCAGGCCGACAGGATCGCCGGGATGTTGAGATAGGAGTCTTTCGCCGCCGGCGGGCCGATGCAGACGCTTTCGTCGGCGAAGCGCACATGCATGGCGTCGGCGTCGGCGGTGGAATGCACCGCGACGGTCTTGATGCCGAGCTCCTTGCAGGCGCGCAGGACCCGGAGCGCGATTTCCCCGCGATTGGCAATGAGGATTTTATCGAACATGGCGTCTGCCCGGCGGCGTAAAAACCGTCACTCGATGATCACCAAAGGTTCGCCGAACTCGACCGGCTGGCCGTCTTCGAACAGGACCTGAGTCACGGTGCCGCCGCGCGGCGCCGGAATTTGATTCATGGTCTTCATCGCTTCGATGATCAGCAGCGTATCGCCGGCTTTCACGGTGCTGCCGACCTCGACGAACGGCTTGGCGCCGGGCTCGGCCGCGCCGTAAGCGGTGCCGACCATCGGCGAGGTGACGACGCCGGGATGCTTGGCTGGATCCATC
>JAQSCR010000390.1:0-17222 GCA_029945495.1 Pseudolabrys sp.
AGCCAGAGCAGAGGGCGGCCGACCCTCAGCAGTGACACCGCGACCGGCAGCAGCCAGCCGAACGTCTTGGCGTCGACCAGAAAAGCGTAGCCGATCCAGTAAAGCCCGGCGACGAAATAGCCGAAACCGAAGCACCAGCCGGCAATCGCGGCGGTCCATGCGCCGCTCCAGCGCCCGGCGGCGGAGCCATCCACCAGCCAGACCAGGACGGGCATCGTGATGAACATGATCGGCCAGGCATTGAACGGCGCCAGCGCCAACGCCGACGCCGCGCCCGCGGTCAGCGCGATAAGCGCACGCCGCCAGCCGAAGGCGAGCACGGTGGCATGCGCGGCCTGGGTGGCGAGACGGGCGATCACGGAGTGCGCTTGCCGGTGGAGGAGCGGGCCGGCGGCGCGCCGTCGTCCTTTTGCGGCGCGGGCTCATCCAGATTGAGCGTCGGCGGCGCCGTACCGGCCAGCACCGCATCCGGTTCGGCGCGCTTGCGGACCGGCTCGCGTCCAACATCCCGCGCAGAATCCCGTGATTGATCGCGCGCCTTTTCGCGCCGTTCGGTCAAGCGGCTGATGCGCACGCGCTTGACGCGGCGCGGATCGGCGTCGAGCACTTCGAATTCAAACAGGCCGGGGCCCGGTATCAGTTCGCCGCGCAGCGGCAGCCTTCCGGCACGCGTCACCAGATAACCGCCAAGCGTGTCGACTTCCTCGGCGGCGTCGCCGATGTCGAAGTCGTGGCCGACGATGCTGACGACATCCTCGATTTTGGCGCGCGCGTCGGCGACGTAGGAGCCGTCGGGCTGGCGCACCACGTCAGCGCTCTCGTCTTCATCATGTTCGTCGGCGATCTCACCGACGATCTGCTCGACGATGTCCTCGATCGAGACGATGCCGTCGGTGCCGCCATATTCGTCCACCACCAGGGCCAGATGAATCTGCTTGGCCTGCATGCGCGCCAGAAGGTCGATGACGCGGGCCGAGGGCGGCACGAACAGGATTTCGCGCACGATCTTGGCCACCGACAGCGGCATGGCCAAATCGAGCGTCTTGAAATCGAGCCCGGCCGGCAGCGGCTTCTTGCGCTTGGCGTTCTTTTCCGGATCGACCGCGGCGCGCGCGGTCATGAACGCGATAAGGTCGCGGATGTGGACCATGCCGATCGGGTCGTCGAGCGTGTCGTTATAGGCGACCAGCCGCGAATGGCCGGCGCCCTCGAAAACCTTGACCAGTTCGCCGATCTGGATGTCCTGCTGCACGGCGATGATATCGGCGCGCGGCACCATGACGTCGCCGACCCGGCGCTCGCGAAGCCCAAGGATGTTCTTGAGCATCCGGCTTTCTTCCGGCGAGAAACCGGACTCGGCCGGCGGCATTTCGTCGAGCACGTCCTTGAGATCGGAGCGGATCGAGCCCGGCTTGAGGCCGAACAATGCGCGGAAGGTGCGCGTAAACCAATTGCCGCCGTTCTCGTGCGGTTTCGTCACCAGCACCGGCAAATGACGCGGCTCGAACGGCGCGTTGTCGGACGATTGAGAGGATTCGCTGTCGGGCATGGCGGTCAGGCGCCGCCGCTTTTGCAGTCAAGATCTTGCCAGGGATCGGGCAGCTTCATGCGCGTCATGATCTTGCTCTCAAGCGCCTCCATCTCGGAGGCCTCCGCGTCGTTCTGGTGATCGTAGCCGACGAGGTGGAGATAGCCGTGCACCGTGAGGTGAGCGAGGTGATGAAGGAAGTCGCGGTCTTCATCGGCGCATTCCCGCATGAGCGTTTCATAGGCGATGACGATGTCGCCGAGAATGCCGGCGGCACTTTTGGACATATTTTCCGGCGCGGGAAACGACAACACGTTGGTCGGCTTGTCGATTCCGCGCCAGTCGCGGTTGAGAACGCGCACCGCCGAATCATCAGCCAGCAGGATACTCACTTCGCCGCCCGATGTTGAGAGCGCGGCCGCCGTGGCGATCGCGTCGCGCACCGTCTGCGCGGCGCCGGGCTGGTTGTCCCAGAGCGGCGATTGCACGTCGATTTCGACTGCCGGTGCCGCTTTCGCGGCTTTTGGCTTTGGCTCGGCCTTTGCTTTGGCCTTTGCTTTGGCCACGGTGCTCATTTTTTGTCCCCGCGAACCGGCGCGACGCGATCATAGGCCTCGACGATGCGCTGCACGAGCTCGTGGCGGATGACGTCCTGCGCGCTGAACGCGACATGGCCGACGCCCTCGACGCCGTCGAGCAGGCGCACAGCTTCGGCCAGGCCTGACACCTGGCCGGGCGGCAGATCGACCTGGCTCGGATCGCCGGTGACGATCATGCGGCTGTTCTCGCCGAGCCTTGTGAGAAACATCTTCATCTGCATCGAGGTGGTGTTCTGCGCTTCGTCGAGAATGACACACGCGTTTGCAAGAGTGCGGCCGCGCATGAAGGCGAGCGGCGCGATTTCGATGTCGCCCGATTCCAGCGCGCGCTCGACGATGCGCACATCCATCAGGTCATGCAGCGCGTCGTAGATCGGACGCAAATAGGGATCGACCTTCTCGCGCATGTCGCCGGGCAGGAAGCCGAGCCGTTCGCCGGCTTCGACCGCCGGCCGCGACAGGATGATGCGGTCGACTTCCTTGCGTTCGAACATTTGTATGGCCTGCGCCACGGCGAGCCAGGTCTTGCCGGTGCCGGCGGGGCCGGTGCCGAACACCAGCGAATAGCGTTTGAGCGCGCGGATATAGCCGTCCTGCGCGGCGGTGCGCGCCCGCACCGGACGCTTGCGCAAATTGATTTCCTCGAAGGCGGCGGGCACTGCAGCCGGATCGAAATCGAACAGCGACCCTTGCGCGATCGCCTGACGGATGGCGCCTTCGACGTCGCCGCTGCCGACTTCGATGCCGCGCTTGATCTGTTCGTAAAGGCCTTCCAGCACGCGGCGCGCCTGTTCGCAGGCGCCGCGCGAGCCGTCGAGCGTCACATGATTGCCGCGCGAGTCGGCTTTGACGCCGAGCCGGCGCTCGACCAGCGCGAGATTTTGTCCGTATTGACCGAACAGCGCCGAGGCCAGTCTGTTGTCCTCGAAGGCGAGCACGATCTGCGTTGTCGCCGTGTCCTCGGAAACGGCGGCGGGCGGGATCACGGGATCCGATGTTCGCAAGGCTGCTCTCAAGCTCCCAAAGTGGCGTGCGCCGGCGCGCGCGTAGCCTCGGTCAATTCGCCGAACAACGTGTTGGTGCCGATATCCGTAATGGCGACCTTTACGATCGACCCGATCAACGAAGGCTTGGCCATCACATGCACCGATTGCAGATATGGGGAGCGGCCAACCAGTTGCCCAGTGAGCTTGCCCGGCTTTTCGACCAATATATCCATGGTTTTACCGACAAATGAGGCATTAAACGCCCGCCATTGCCGGGTGATGACGGCCTGCAGCCGCTGCAGCCGTTCGGCCTTTTCCGCCTCCGGCACCTGATACACCAGATCCGCCGCCGGGGTGCCGGGCCGCGGCGAATACATGAACGTGTAGGCGGTGGCGAAATTGACCTCTTCGGCGAGCGCCAAAGTGTCGCGGAAGTCTTCTTCCGTCTCGCCCGGAAAGCCGACGATGAAATCCGAGGTGAAGGCGAGATCGGCGCGCGCGACGCGCAGGCGGGCGATCGCGTCCAGATATTCGGCGCGCGTGTGCTTGCGGTTCATCGCCGCCAGCATGCGGTCGGAACCGGACTGCACCGGCAGATGCACATAAGGCATCAGCGCCGGCAGATCGGCATGGGCGGCGATCAAGTCGTCGCACATGGCGCTCAACATGTCGCGCGGATGGCTGGTCATGTAGCGCAGCCGCGCAATGCCGGGCACGTCGCTGAGGCGACGCAGCAACTGGCCGAGCGTCGTTGGCGCCCCGTCGGCGCCGAGGCCGTGATAGGCGTTGACGTTCTGCCCGATCAAGGTGACTTCGCGCACGCCACTTGTCGCGAGGCGTTCGACATCGGCGATGATCTTCGCCACCGGGCGCGAAAACTCGCCGCCGCGCGTGTAGGGCACGACGCAGAAGGTGCAGAACTTGTCGCAGCCTTCCTGCACCGTGACGAAAGCCGAGATGCCGCGCTTGGCAATCGCCGGCGGCGACGGTTGCGCCAGCGCGTCGAACTTGTCTTCGAGCGGAAATTCGGTATCGACGATTTTTTCGCCATCGCGCGCGCGCGCCAGCAATCCCGGCAGGCGATGATAGTTCTGCGAACCGACCACCAGATCGACCGAGTCGGTGCGGCGGATGATTTCGCGGCCTTCGGCCTGCGCGACGCAACCGGCGACCGCGATCAGCACCTGCCGGCCTTCCAGTTGCGCGGCGTCCTTCAGCTCGCGCATGCGGCCGATTTCAGAATAGACCTTGTCGACCGCCTTTTCGCGGATGTGGCAGGTGTTGAGAATAATGAGGTCGGCGTCGGCCGGCGTCGCGGTCTCGACGTAGCCCTCGGGCGCCAAGGTGTCCGCCATACGATTGGAATCGTAGACGTTCATCTGGCAGCCGAAAGATTTGACGTGGACTTTGCGCGGTCTGTTCATGCGGTCCGATGTGTAGCAGGTCGACCGTGCATTCGTCATAGCCGCGCGTGCGACGGCATAACTATTTGATATATTTGGTATTTATGACGCAACCGCCGGATCGGGATAGGGCCGGCCAAGGACCGAGGTGTTCAAAAGCTGCCGCACGGCAGCTTCGACCTCTTTGGCCAGCACCTTGCGGTCGGTCGAGGCGTCGGCGGCGATCGGCTCGCCATAGCTGATGGTGACGTCGATGGCGGCGCGCGGCAGGAACGCCTTGATGTGCGGCATGAAGTCGGTGTCGCCGTACCAGGCGATCAGCGGCCGATGCTGGCGCCCCATCGGAACGCCGTTGATCGTGGTGTAGCAGATCGACATCGGCTGGATCAGCATGCCGCCTTCGGTGCGCGCGGCGGCCTCGCGCACCGCGCCGATCAGCGCCGAACGGAACGGCAGCACGCGATTGCCGTCGCTCGACGTGCCTTCCGCGAACAGCACCATCGAAACGCCGGAGGCGAGGCGGTGGACCATCTCGGCGATGGAGTCGCCGGTCTGCGACCGGCGCGAGCGATCGACGAAGACGGTGCGCTGCAGGCGCGCCGCGGTGCCGACCAGCGGCCACTTGGCGACTTCGATCTTGGAGACGAAGGCGATCCGCGCCACCGATCCGACCGCCAGGATGTCGGCCCAAGAACAGTGATTGGAAACGAACAGCACAGCGCGGTCGCGTACCGGCTCGCCGACGATTCGCACCCGGAGGCCGAGTATCCAACACAAGGTTTTATAATAGCGGACGGCGATCACGCCCCAACCGGGCAGGCCGAGCTTGTCGAGCAGCCACTGTGCCCCGATCAGCGCCGGCGTCAACGTAAAGAAGAAGAACGCGACGAAGTAAGGGCGCATCAGGAAGTCTTGTCGTCTTTGAGCGGCACGGCATAAAGCTCAAGGCGGTGATCGACCAGCCGATAGCCGAGCTTGCGCGCCACCTCGGCCTGGAGGCGCTCAATCTCTTCCGACTGGAATTCGATCACCTCGCCGTTGCGCAAGTTTATCAGATGGTCGTGGTGACCCTCGGTGCTGGTCTCATAGCGGGCGCGGCCTTCGCGGAAATCGTGCCGCTCGATGATGCCGGAATCCTCGAACAGCCGCACCGTGCGATAGACGGTGGAAATCGAAATCCGGTCGTCGACCTTGACGCAGCGCCGGTACAATTCCTCGACGTCCGGGTGATCGTCGGAATCCGCCAGCACGCGCGCGATGGTACGGCGCTGCTCGGTCATGCGCATGCCCTTGGCGGCGCAGAGCGCCTCGATATTTCGCCGCTCGGATATGGTTTTCTCAGGCGCAGTCACGATCACTGTCTCGGTCTTTTTCATTGCGCACGATCTTAACCGAAAACCGGTCCCCACCCGCGGGTCGAGCCCGCGGGCATGCTTTTCGGATCGTGCGCGGTGTCACAATTCATTCGCGGCCAGCTTAGCCAATATCGCGCCGCAGCACCAATGCGGCGGCTGTCTTGCCGCCGGCCAGCGGATAATAATTGGCCCGCCGCGACACTTCGCGGAAGCCGGCCCGGCCGTAAAGCTTGATCGCCGGCGTATTGTGCTCGTCGACCTCGAGAAACACCGTGCGCACGCCGAGGCCGGCCAATCGGCGCAAATGCAGGTTGAGCAGCTGGCGGGCGAGGCCCCGGCCCTGCTGGCTGCGGGCGACCGCGACCGACAGGATTTCGGCCTCGTCGGCGGCCACCCGCGACATGATGAAGCCGGCAAAGGCGCGCCCGATAAGCGCGCGCTGGGCGATGACGCTGCGGTCGATCAGCAGGCCTTCGACCTCCTGGTCGCTCCAGCCGCGCCGGAACGAGGCGGCATGCAAGGCGGCGATGGCGGCGGCGTCGCGTGGCTGCGCATCCGACAAAGCCGGTTCGGCCTTGGCCAATATCTTGGAGAAAAGTCTGCCGAAAAATCCCATCATCGGCGCGCCAGTTGCCCCGCATTCTGCGGCTGGGCATCGGGCGCGCGCAAATAAAGCGGTTTCGGCGGCGAGGCGCTTTCCGTCGCGGCGGCGCCTAACCGCGCCACCCAGTCGATATCGGGCGCGGCGCGCTGCTCGACGGCGGACGGCGCGTGACCGTGCCAGGCGGCAGCCAGAATATTGGCGGCGTTACCGACCAGACGCGGCTTGCCGCCAGCCGACAGCCGCACCGCTTCCGGGATCGGCACCACACGCGGCGTCACCAAAACATGGCCGCCGGCGGCCAGCACTTCCAGATAGACGTGATCGTGGCGGGCATCGATCGCCACCACCACCGGCAGCGTATCGTCGGCGGCAAGCAGCGGCGCGGCAAAAGCGGCCAAGGTCGATAACCCCACCACCGGTTTGCCGGCGGCTAACCCCAAGCCGCGCGCCGCGGCGATGCCGACGCGCATGCCGGTGAAACTGCCGGGGCCCGTGGTGACGGCGATGCGGTCGATAGCCTTGAAGTCCGCGCCGCTCATCTCGAGCACGCGCGCGATCAACGGCATCAAGGCTTCGGCATGGCCGCGCGCCATCGGCATCGACTCGCGGGCGACGACCGTTCCCAGTTCAGTGTCGAGCACGGCGGCCGAACAGGCCTCCAGCGCGGTGTCGATGGCAAAGATTCGCATAAGTTAGTGTAGCACCGCCGGCGCCAGTGACGGCGCGATTAAACCGGCCGCACCTCGACCACGTCGGGGACGAAATGCTTGAGCAGGTTCTGGATGCCGTGCTGCAGCGTCGCAGTCGATGACGGGCAGCCCGAGCAGGCACCCTTCATCTGCAGGAACACGACGCCTTCCTTGTAGCCTTTGAAGGTGATGTCGCCGCCATCGCCGGCCACCGCCGGGCGCACGCGCGTTTCGATCAAGTCCTTGATGGTGGCGACCGTCTCGGTGTCCTTCGCATCGAAGAACTCGTCGTCTTCGCCCGCTGGCGCTTGCGCGCCGGTCGCGACCAAAGGCGCGCCCGACATGTAGTGTTCCATGATGGCGCCGAGAATCGCCGGCTTCATCTGCTGCCAGTCGCCGTCGTTCTTGGTGACGGAAATGAAGTCGGAGCCGAAGAACACGCCGCCGACATTGGGAATGTCGAACAGTCTCTCGGCCAGCGGCGATTGCGCGGCGGCGGCCCGCGTCGGCATGTCGAGGGTGCCGGCGTCCAGCACCGGCTTGCCGGGCAGGAACTTCAGGGTCGCCGGATTGGGCGTCGCTTCGGTCTGGATGAACATCGATTTGGCTCCTATCCCAGCGGGTTAAAGGCCCGTGGATATGTGAACAATACCCGATAAATGGCCCCTGGGCGGGGCAAGGTCAACCGGCCCGTGGCGCTTAAGCCATCGCCGCGAGATCGTCGTCGCTGAGCTGGCCCGGCACGATGGCGACCGCAATCGGAAATGTGGCGACGGTCTTGGCCAGATTGCTGATCAGCGGGCCGGGGCCTTCCTTGCCGGTGCCGGCGGCCAGCACGAGGATACCGATGTCCGCATCCTCGTCGATCAGCTTGACGATTTCGTCCGAGGTATTGCCCTCGCGGATCACCCGCTCCGGCGCGGCATGGGCGATTTTCTTGACCCGCGCGGCGAACTTGTCGAGCACCGCATGGGCCGCTTCCTGCGCCTCGGCCTTCATGATGTCGGCGACACCGAGCCATTGCTGATTGCGCTCGGCGGTTTCCAGAACGCGCAACATCACGATCTGCGCTTTGGTGCGGGCGGCGCGGGTCGCCGCCCAGAATACCGCGCGGTCGCACTCCTCGGTGTCGTCGATGACGACCAGATATTTGCGCTTGTGGCCGGCCTCGTTGCTGCGGCGCTTGTTCGGCATCGTCGACCCTCACGGCGTCCGTTGGACCGTCCGGACGCACAAGCGCGCAATGGTGCCATGGCCGGCGCGCCGGGGACAAGGGACGCCCTGCCTGGAATTTGCGCGACGCAGATGGAGACGGCCGCGGCGGCGCGTCAGCGCCGCACCAGCCCGACGATGTCCTTGACCGCCTTCATGGTTTCGCCGGCGATTTGCGACGCGCGCGCCGAACCATCGGCCAGGATCGAGTCAATATAGACCGGGTCCTGCACCAGCTTCTTCATTTCCGAGCCGATCGGCCCGAGCTTGGCGACCGCGAGATCGACCAGCGCCGCCTTGAACGCCGAGAACTGCGCGCCGCCATATTCGCCCAGGACCTGCGCCTTGGTCGTGTCGTTGAGCGCAGCATAGATGCCGACCAGATTGTCGGCTTCCGGGCGCGGCTTCAGGCCTTCCTCATCGCTCGGCAGCGCTTCCGGGTCGGTCTTCGCCTTGCGGATCTTCTGCGCGATGGTGTCGGCGTCGTCGGTGAGATTGATGCGCGAATAATCCGACGGCTCCGACTTCGACATTTTCTTCGAGCCGTCGCGCAGGCTCATCACCCGCGTCGCCGGACCCTGGATGATCGGCTCCGGCTGCGGGAAGAACGTCTCGCCATAGCCGTGCGCGTTGATCGACGTCGCGAAGTCGACGTTGAATTTCTGCGCGATGTCGCGCGCCAGCTCAAGATGCTGCTTCTGGTCTTCGCCGACCGGCACGTGGGTGGCGCGGTAGACCAGAATGTCGGCCGCCATCAAGGTTGGATAGGCATAGAGCCCGACCGACACGTTCTCGCGATCCTTGCCGGCCTTCTCCTTGAACTGGGTCATGCGGTTGAGCCAGCCGAGGCGGGCGACGCAGTTCAGCACCCAAGCCAGTTCGGAATGTTCCGCGACCTGACTCTGGTTGAAGATGATCTGCTTTTTCGGATCGATGCCGCAGGCAAGGAACGCGGCGGTGACTTCGCGCGTGTTGCGCATCAGCTCGGGCGGGTCCTGCCAGACCGTGATGGCGTGCAGATCGACGACGCAATAGATGCAGTCATATTTATCCTGCAGCGCCACAAACCTGGTGATCGCGCCGAGATAATTGCCGAGGTGCAGATTGCCGGTCGGCTGCACGCCGGAAAACACCCGTTCCTTGAACGCCATGGCAGTCCTCATTCGCGCAAGCACACAATACCGCGCGGACCCATGCCATGCCGGACCGCCACGGCGCAAGTGGCTCCATCAAGCAGATCGATCCGGTGGCTCGATTTGGCCTTATAAACCGCGGCCAAACGTCCGCATCAGGTCGCGCGGCGAAGTCACCTTGAGGGCGCGCAACACGATCACATAGATCGCCAGCCCGAACACGACCAGCGCCGCCAGCAGTAGCGCACGCAAGCCCCCCGGTCCGCCGGCGCCGAGCCAGAAACCCGCGGCGCGATGCGCGACCTCGATCGCCGCGCCCATGACGCCGGCGGCAATGATAATCCGCGGCAGCCGGAACTTCGCCTCGGCGTCGAGCGCAAAGCCGATGCGCCGCGCGATCAGCACGCCGAGCAGGCCGGCGCTGGCCCAGCCCGATGCGGCAATAGCCAGCGCGACGCCGACGTGGCCGAGTACTGGCATCAGCGCGAGACTTCCGGCAATGGCGACGACGAAACCGAACAAAGCGGCGCGCATCGGCGTCGCGGTGTCCTCGCGCGCAAAAAAGATCGGCGAGAATGTCTTCACCAGCACGTGGCCCGGCAATCCGAGCGCAAAGGCGGCCAGCGCCGCGGCCGTGGCGGCGGTGTCTTCGGCGTGGAACGCGCCGCGCTCGAACAGCACGCGCACGATCGGCTCGGCCAGCGCGATCAGCCCAATCGTCGCCGGCAGCGCCAGACCGAGCGCGAGTTCGATGCCGCGCGATTCGACATGGCCGAGTTCCGCCTTGTTGCCGCCGCGGATGGCATGCGCAAAGGCCGGCACCAGCACGGTGCCGACGGCGATGCCGACGATGCCGAGAGGCAGTTCGATCAGCCGGTTGGCATAATAGATCCACGACACGGCGCTGCGCGATTCCGAGGCGACCATGACGCCGGCGATCACAGTGATCTGCGGAATACCGCTCGCCACCAGACCCGGAATTGCCAGTGCCAGAAAGCGCCGCGTGTCCTGGCCGAACGACACCGACAGCGGCGTGATGCGCGCCGGTCCGCGCCACACCGCAAGGCCGACGAGCGCCAGTTGCGACACACCGGCCAACGTCACACTGACCGCCACGATCTGGCCGGACAGATGGCTGTCGCCTGAGTGCAACAAAAACACCACGCCGAGCGCCGCCAGCATGGTTGCGTTGAAAGCCGTGGTGGCGAAGGCCGCGGTGCCGAAGCGGCCATTGGCGTTGAGCACGCCCATCATCACCGCCACCGCCCCGGCCAACGCCAGATAAGGCAGCATCAGCCGCGCCAGTTCGACCGCGATGGTCATGCGCGGGCCGCCGGCCGCAAAGCCCGGCGCCAGCACAATGACGAATACCGGCATGGCAAAAGCGAACACCGCCACCGCGCCAACCAGGGCGACCGTGACGCTGCCGGTCAGCCGTCCGGCGAACGCGCCGGCGCCGGCTTCGCCGCCTTCATCGCGCGCGCGCAGGTAGAGCGGCACGATTGCGGCATTGAGCGCGCCCTCGGCCAGCATGCGGCGGAATAGATTGGCCAGTTGGAATGCGACAAAAAAGGCATCGGCCCGCACCCCGGCGCCGAATACGGCCGCGATCGCGACGTCGCGCGCAAAGCCGAGCACACGCGAAAATAGCGTGGCGCTTCCGACCGTGGCGACATTGCGGGCAAGACTCATAGAAAAAGACTCATAAGGAAAGCGACATGACGTGGGCCTCCACCCACAGTGTAGAGCAGATGGGGCCGTTGTCGCGCTACACCCTCGATGCCGATTGCCGGCGGCACATTGCCTCGGTCGGCTCAGCCGCTATAGTGCGCGGAATCGAGCATTTTCAGAGGTAACTTATGTCCGCTCCCCGTTACGACGTCCTCGGCATCGGTAACGCCATTGTCGACGTCATCGCCCGCACCGAAGACGATTTCCTGGCCGCGCAAGGTATGCACAAAGGCGGCATGGCGCTGATCGACGAGGCGCGCGCCGCCGCGATCTACGACGCCATGGGGCCGGCGACCGAAAGCTCCGGCGGCTCTGCCGCCAACACCATCGTCGGCGTCGCTTCGTTCGGCGGCCGCGCCGCCTTCGTCGGCAAGGTCAAGGACGATGTGCTCGGCAAGGCCTTCGCCCACGATATCCGCGCCGCCCGGGTCACTTTCGACACCAAGGCGGCAACCGAAGGTCCGTCGACCGCGCGCTGCTACATCATGGTGACGCCGGATGGCGAGCGCACCATGAACACCTATCTCGGCGCCGCGCAGGATCTCAAGCCGTCGGACATCGATGAGGCGGCGGTCGCCGCCGCGGCCGTGGTCTATCTCGAGGGCTACCTGTGGGACCCGCCGCAGGCCAAGCAAGCCTTCGTCAAGGCGGCCGAAATCGCGCATCGCAACAACCGCAAGGTGGCGCTGACATTGTCGGATTCGTTCTGCGTCGATCGCTATCGCGGCGAATTCCTCGATCTCATCCGCAAGGGCACCGTCGACATCGTGTTCGCCAACGAACACGAATTGCGCAGCCTGTACGAGACCGCCGACTTCGACACCGCGGCGAAGGCGCTGCGCGGCGACGCCAAACTGGCGGTGGTCACGCGCAGCGAAAAAGGCTGCGTTGTGGTCACGCGCGACGGCATCGAAGCAGTGCAGGCGATGCCGATCGACAAGGTGGTCGATGTGACCGGCGCCGGCGATCTGTTCGCTGCCGGCTTCCTGGTCGGCCATTCGCACGGCAAGGATCACCGCACCGCGGCCCGCCTCGGCGCGCTGGCGGCGGCGGAAGTGATCCAGCATATCGGCGCGCGGCCGGCGGTGTCGCTTAAAGGCCTGGCGGCCGAGAACGGTCTGGCCCTCTAGGCTCGGCCGGGTTCCATAAGGATTTGGTAACCAATTGGTAACCGAACGTGGTTACCGATTGGTGAACAAATCCATTCGGGAGCCCGTCCATGGACCAGCCCAAAGATACCAAGTCGACCGATAGCGCCACCACACCCGCGCCGCCGGCGACGGCCGAAACGCCGGAAATTCCAGTGATTTCCGCGTCCGAGACGCCTTCGATCGCGGCCGCGAAAAGTGAACTGCCCATCGTCGAATCGCCGTCGATCTCGCCCGCCGACCTGGTCAAGACGGGCGACGCCGGTCTGGAGCCGGCATCCACGCCGATCCCGGAACTGGCCGTCGACGCGCCAGAGACGGCTGGCGAAAAGGTCAGCACGCCCATCGATAGCGCTTTGTATTTGAATCTGCCGCGCATCACGCTGCGCCCGCGCCACAAGCGCTATGCTTTGCTGGCGGCGTCGGTGGCGATCGCCGCCGCGCTCGGCGGAGTCATCGGCGCACTGGCGACCGGCAATTCCACCCCGCCGGCCAATGTCGCAGCGCTGGAAGAGAACAAGGCGATGCAGCAATCGGTCGCGCGCCTCGCCAAGGAAGTCACGACGCTGAAAGCGAACCTTGAGGAAGCCAACAAGTCGACGCGCGCCCAGGTCGCCAAGATCGATACCAAGGTCGAGAGCAAGATCGCGCGGATCGATGAGCGCCTCAAAAAAGAAGCTGAAGAAGTGACCGGCTCGATCTCCGTACCGCAAACCGTCGCAGCTGTTGCCCCAGCTGCCGTGCCGGTGCCGACGCCACGTCCGGCGTCGCGGGTGGCTTCAGTGGAGAGCCAACCGCCGGCCCGTCTGCAGGTGGTGCCAGGCTGGTCGATCCGCGATGCGCGCGGTGGCTACATCTATGTGGAGAGCCGCGGCGACATCTATCAGATCGTTCCCGGCGCGCCTCTGCCCGGCCTCGGACCGGTCGAATCGATCAAGCGGCTGGACGGCCGCTGGGTGGTGACGACGCCGAAAGGCATCATCGTCTCGATGCGCGACCGCCGGTATTTTGAATAATATTTAGCCCCGTCATTCCGGGGCGCGAGCAAAGCGAGCGAGCCCGGAATCCATACTCCGCAGACCGCGGTTATGGAGTCCGGGTTCGCGGCCATTGCGCGCGTAAACGCGCTTATGGACCGCGCCCCGGAATGACAGCTTGCCCCCCATAGCCGCCTCACCCAATCCGTGCCAGATTTAGCCCGCCGGATTATTGCGGGTGATGGCATGCGCGGCACGCTCCTCAAGATACTCGCCGGCGGTCTGTTTCTGGCCGCGACGGCGCAAATATCGACTCCTGCCCTTGCACAAGGCGCGGCGCCGAAGGCGGCCAATCCCGACATGGTCGACAGTTGCCCCGGGCTGGTGGCAATGCGCCGGCCTCAACTCATTCCCGTTGTCATCGGCGCCGACCAGGTGCGCATCACCTATGCCGGCCACTCGACTTTCCTGCTCGAGAGTCCGCAGCTGGTGCGCATCGCCACCGACTACAACGACTATGTCAGGCCGCAGATCACGCCCGACATCGTGACGATGAACCACGCGCATTCCAGCCATTACACCGACCGTCCCGATCCGGCGATCAAGCATGTGCTGCGCGGCTGGGCCGGCGAGGAAAAGCCGGCGCGCATCGACCTGCAATACAAGGATGTGCGGGTGCGCAACGTGCCGACCAATATCCGCACATGGGGCGGCGACACTGAATTTCACGGCAATTCGATTTTCATTTTTGAGATCGCCAATCTGTGCATCGCGCATCTCGGCCATCTGCATCACACGCTGACGCAGCAGCAGCTCGCCGAGATCGGCCGCGTCGATGTGGTGATGGTGCCGGTCGACGGCGGCGCCACGCTCGACCTCGACGGCATGGTCGACGTGCTGCATGCGCTGAAAGCGCCGCTGATGATTCCGATGCACTATTTCAGCAGCTTCACGCTGGAGCGGTTTCTGCAACGCGTGCGCCGCGAGTGGGACGTCGAAGTCGCCGAAAGTCCCTCGACATTGATTTCCAAGACCAGCCTGCCGGCCAAGCCGAAAGTCTTGGTGCTGCCGGGCCACTAGTGCCGCTGAGGACAATTCCGGCTCGTGTTTTAGGCAAATTGCCGCCGTTCAACATGATGTGATGTTTGACGGGCATCAATTCGCTGCCGCGGGTGGTAATTTATCAACAGCCGCGGTTGACCTCTCGGAACCAATGCTTAGTTGTCGCGTTCGTATCGCGCAGTTGGGTAAGGGATTTTTCTAAGATGGTACAGACTTGGAGTAGCTGGAAACGGTATCCGGATGTTCATGACGGTGGTCATGTCGAAGCTCCGATGGGCCCCGGCGTCTATGAAGTGCGCAGCGCATCGACCGGCCGCGTGGTGGCTTTCGGCCACGCCGGCAATGTCGCCAATGCCATAACCGACCTGAAAGTGAACGGCGGCGTCAGCCCCTTGGCCCGCTTTTTCGGCAAGCAGCCGCTGGTGTCGCGCGTTAGCGATCTCGAATACCGCACCTATGCCGCCGCCAGCCGCGCCGAAGCCAAGACCGCGGCCAGCCGTCTCAATGGCCTGCGCCAGGCCGCTTGGCGCCGCCGCGTCGATATGGGCGGTTCTGCCCGCATGGGCTGACCGGACTGGCATATCTGAAGTTTCAAAAGGCCGGCAGTTTTGCCGGCCTTTTTGCGTTCGAATGGTGGGATGGCCGACCGCGCCGGAATGATCCTATAATTCCAAAAAAGATCGACGAGAGGGGATGGCCGACCATGTTAAGCGCGGAACAAAATGATCTCATCACCCGCACCGGACCCGGCACACCGGCCGGCCGCCTGATGCGGCAATATTGGCAGCCCGCCGCTTTGGTCGACGAATTGTCCGGCAACCGGCCGGTCAAGCCGGTGCGGTTGTTCGGCGAGGACCTCGTTATCTTCAAGGACGACAAAGGCCGCTACGGCCTGATCGGACGGCGCTGTCCGCATCGCGGCACCGATCTCGCTTATGGGCGGCTGGAGGATGGCGGCCTGCGTTGCGCGTTTCATGGCTGGCTGTTCGACGTCAGCGGCAAGTGCCTGCAGACGCCGGCCGAGCCGGACGACAGCAACTTGTGCGCCAACGTCAAACAGAAATCCTATCCGGTGGTCGAGAAGAGCGGCATCCTGTTCGCTTATCTCGGCACGGGTGAGCCGCCGGCCTTCCCGCATTTCGATTGCTTCGTCGCGCCCGACAGTCACACCTTCGCCTTCAAGGGCATGATCGATTGCAACTGGCTGCAATCGCTCGAGGTGGGCATCGATCCGGTGCACACGTCATTCCTGCATCGCTTCTTCCACGACGAGGACCCGGCGCAGGCCTACGGCAAGATGTTTCGCGACACCACGCGCGACTCGGACATGCCGATGACGCAGATCATGCGCGAGGTGACGCGGCCGCGCATCGAAGTCGAGGACACCGACTACGGCTTCCGGCTCGTGACGTTGCGCCAGATCAGCGACGTCGACACCCATGTGCGCGTCACCAATCTGGTGTTCCCCAACGCCTTCATGATTCCGATGAGCCGGGAGATGACGATCTCGCAATGGCATGTGCCGGTCGACGACGAGAAACATTATTGGTACGCGATCTTCACCTCGTTCGGCGAACCGGTGAACAAGGAGCAGATGCGCAACCAGCGCTTAGAGCTCTACCAGTTGCCCGATTACATCCCGAACAAGAACAAGAGCAACGATTACGGCTTCGATCCGGACGAGCAGGAGCACGAGACCTATACCGGCATGGGCGCCGACATCAACGTGCATGACCAATGGGCCTGCGAGTCGATGGGCGCGATCCAGGATCGCACGCAAGAACATCTCGGCACCTCCGACAAGGCGATCGCCGCCTATCGCCGCCTGTTGCGGCAGGCCATCGAACAATCCGGCAAAGGCGAAACGCCGATCCTCGTCGTCGATGAGGCGCGCGCAGCCGCCATCACCGGACCCGCCGCCATCGACGGCATCGGCCCGACCAATGACTGGCAGGGCTATTGGCAGAGCACGGAAGCGAAAAAACGCGAGACTATGAGCTGGAAGAACGGGCACTAGTCGATGCCGCCACGTAAATCTCCCGCCAGCTTCGTCGAGCGTCACGATCTATGGACTGCCGCGCAGGCGAAAGCCGCGCTCGACATCGAGCGCGCGATCAAAAGCCAAAAGCTCGAAGTGGTGCGCTTCTCCTTCGCCGACCAGCACGGCGTGTTGCGCGGCAAGACGCTGCTGGCCTCGGAAGTAGCCGGCGCCCTGCGCAACGGCGTCACCATGACGACGACGCTGCTGGCCAAGGACACCTCGCACAGAAGCGTGTTTCCGGTGTTCACCGCCGGTGGCGGCTTCGGCATGGCGGAAATGCAGGGCGGCGCCGATTTCGTCATGGTCGCCGATCCGACGACCTTCCGCGTCTTGCCGTGGGCCAACAACACCGGCTGGGTGCTGTGCGATATCGTATTCGCCAACGGCAGACCGGTGCCGTTCTCGACGCGCGCGATCTGCCGCGACGCGCTCAGCCACCTCGGCAAGGCCGGCTTCGACTTCATGGCTGGGCTGGAGGTGGAATTCTATCTGTTCAAGCTGGAGAACCCGCGCCTGGCTCCCGCCGACGCTACCTGGCCGCCGGAAGCGCCGGAGGTCCGCCTGCTGACGCAAGGCTATCAGTATCTCACCGAGTCGCGCTTCGACATGCTCGATCCGGCGATCGAGATTCTGCGGCGCGGCCTGATGGCGCTCGGCCTACCGCTGCGCTCGGTCGAGATCGAACTGGGCCCGAGCCAGGTCGAATTCACCTTCCGTCCGCAGATCGGGCTCGCCGCCGCCGACACCATGATCC
>JAQSCR010000390.1:17232-25978 GCA_029945495.1 Pseudolabrys sp.
GGTGAAGCAGATCGCGCGCCGTAACGGCTATCTGGCGACCTTCATGTGCCGGCCGGCATTGCCGAACATGATGTCGAGCGGCTGGCATCTGCATCAGTCGCTGATCGAATCAAAGTCGAAGCGCAACGCCTTCGTCGATCCGGATGGGCTGTCGACCCTCGGGAGCTATTATCTCGGCGGGTTGCTGGCGCATGCGCGTGCGGCCGCCGCCTTCACCACGCCGACCGTCAACGGCTACAAGCGCTACCGCTCCTATTCGCTGGCGCCCGACCGCGCCATCTGGGGCCGCGACAATCGCGGCGTGATGATGCGGGTGATGGGCCAGCCGGGCGATGCCGCCACGCACCTGGAAAATCGCGTCGGCGAGCCGGCCGCTAATCCTTATCTTTACATCGCGTCGCAGATCTACGCCGGGCTCGACGGCATCGCCCGGCGCATCGAGCCGGGGCCTTCCGCCGATACGCCCTACGAGACGGCGGCGGCGCTGCTGCCGGCCTCGCTCGGCGACGCGGTGACGGCGCTGCGCGCCGACGACGTCTTCCGCGCCGGTTTCGGCGGCGCCTTTCTCGACTATTACGCGCACATCAAACAAGCCGAGTTCGCGCGCTACACCAAAGACTCGCACGAGCCGGACGAAGGTACCGTCACCGCCTGGGAACAGAAAGAATATCTGGATTTGTTTTAATGCAGTACGCAACGACGCACGACAACGTGAAACTCTATTACGAGGAAACCGGATCGGGCACGCCGATCCTGTTCGTGCACGAATTCGCCTCCGACCATCGCGGCTGGGAGCCGCAGATGCGCGAATTCGGCAAGCGCCATCGCTGCATCGCCTATTCCGCGCGCGGCTACACGCCGTCCGATGTGCCGGCCGATCCGAAGGCCTATTCCTATCTGCATGTGATGCGCGATTGCGTCGCCATGCTCGACCATCTCGGCATCGAGCGCGCGCATCTCGTCGGCCTGTCGATGGGCGGCTATACCGCCTTGCAGGTGGCGCTCAACCATCCCGGCCGGGTGCGCTCGCTGGTGCTGGCCGGCACCGGCTCGGGCTTCGAGCGCGACTATGTCGCCGAGCACCACAAGAGTTCGCGCGCGGTCGCCGATCTGTACGAGCGCGAAGGCTCAACCCGCGTCGCCGAGACCTATGGCCACGGCCCGAGCCGCATTCCGTTCCTGATCAAGGATCCACGCGGCTTTCTTGAGTTTCAGCGCCGCTTCGGCGAGCACGACGCGCAAGGATCAGCCAATACCATGCGCGGCTTTCAGGGCGCGCGGCCGTCGCTGCTGCAATTCGAGGATGCGATCCGCAAGCTGACGGTCCCGGCACTGATCGTGGTCGGCGACGAGGACGAGCGCTGCATCGAATCGAGCCTGTTTTTGAAAAATGCCATCGCCGCCGCCGGCCTGGTGATGTTTCCCAAGACCGGCCACGTGGTGAACCTGGAGGAGCCGGACCTGTTCAATGCCGTCACCGCCGATTTCCTCGGCCGCGTCGAAGCCGGCCGCTGGGGCGCGCGCGATCCGCGCTCGTTCGCACCCGATCCCTCGGTGCCGCCATGGAAGCGGGCCTCCCGATAGCCGATCGTTCCTATCGCCGTTGGCTGATGAATCGGCTACACGCGCGCGATGGAAACGAAGCGCTCATCCTGGTTCATCCTCTGCCTGCTCGGCGTGCTCAGCGTCGTCGGCCCTTTCAGCATCGATATGTACCTGACGGCCTATTTGCAGGTCGCCAGCGACTTTGGCGTCCCCTCCAATGCCATTGCGCTGACGATCTCGGCCTATTTCATCGGCATGGCCGGCGGCCAGTTGTTCTACGGGCCGCTGCTCGACCGCTTCGGGCGCAAGCCACCTTTGGCCGCGGGCCTATCGCTCTACATCGCCGCCTCTCTGGGCTGTGCGCTGTCGACCAGCGTGGAGATGCTGATAGCGATGCGTTTCCTGCAGGGCCTTGGCGGCTGCGGCGCACAAGTCGCCTCGCTTGCCATGGTGCGCGATTTCTTTCCGCCGAAGCAGCGCGCGAAAATCCTGTCGTCTCTGTTCCTGTTCATCGCCGTGTCGCCCTTGCTGGCGCCGACGATCGGCGGTTTCATTGTCGCCTCGTGGGGCTGGCGCGCTGTGTTCGTGGCACTGCTTCTGGTCGTCGGCTCTATCCTGACATTGATCTGGCTGCTGCTGCCTGAGGGCCACAAGGCCGATCGCGGCATTTCGCTCAGGTTCGGGCCGATCCTGAAGGAATACTCCACCATCGTGCGGCATCCGTGTTTCGCCACCTATGCGTTCGCCGGCGCCTTCTCGTTCTCGGGACTGTTTGCCTACGTCGCCGGCGCGCCGATTGTCTTCATGGACAATTTCCATCTCAGTGCCACCGCCTTTAGCAGCATCTTCGCGGTCGTGGCCTGCGGGCTGATCGGCGCCAGCCAGTTGAACGTGTTGCTGTTGAAGAAATTCAGCAGCGCCACTCTGTTCGCCGCTGTCCTATGCTTGCAGATCCTGGTGACGCTGAGCTTCGTCATCGGCACTTGGGCCGGCTGGTACGGCATAACCGCGACCGTGGTGTTCTTCTTCCTGACTTTGAGCTGCCTCGGCATTACCTATCCGAACGCAGCGTCGATCGCGATGGCGCCCTTTGCCCGCAATACCGGCAGCGCCGCGGCGCTGCTGGGCTTCATCCAGTTGGGCCTGGGCGCAGCAATCTCGTCCGGCGTCAGCTTCGTCAAGGCGAGCGGCAATTTGCCGATCGTCGGCATTCTTAGCGTTACCAGTATGCTCGCTGGCCTTGTGCTGCTGCTTGGCTGGCGGCGCGCGCAGGCCGCGATCGCCGCTGCGTCAACGCAGAATCATTAAGCCGCCACGGCCCGGCCACGGTTGTACCGCCGTGGCGAGCAGCCCATGACGCGCTTGAAGGCGGTGCTGAAGGCGCTTTCGGATTCGTAGCCGAGCGACAAGGCAATGGCGGAAACGGAATCGGCGGAATTCGCCAGCCTGTCGCCGGCCAACAGCATGCGCCAGCGCGTCAGATAATCCATTGGCGAGGCGCCAACGGTCTCCTTGAATTTCAGCGCGAAACTGGAGCGCGACATGCCGGCGCGCTCGGCCAATTCCTGCAAGGTCCAGGCATAGCCCGGCGCTTCGTGCATGGCATTCATTGCGGCGCTCATTTGTTTGTCGGCCAGCGCGAACAGCCAGCCGACGCAGGCTTTCGATCCGTCTGCTAGATGCAGCCGCAGCGCCTGAACCAGAATCATATAAGCGAGGTGCTGCACGATCAGGCCGCCGCCCGGCTGCGGCGCGCGCAACTCCTGCATCATTTTCTCGACCGACCAGCGCAATGCCGCCTGACTGGTTTCGTCGCGGATCAACACGACCGGCGACAGCATCTGCAACAAAATGTCGGCATGGTCGCCGGCGATGACAAAGCGGCTGCTCACCAGCGTGAAGTCGCCACCGCCATTGATGGTCGCGATGCCGCCCGCGCGTGCGCTGGAAAAAACCGTGCCGGCGGCGACGGGAGTGACGGCGAGGTCGCTGGCGAGGCGGAACGGCCGCGCGCTCGGCAGCAAAAAGCAGTCTCCGGTTTCAAGGCGCAGCGGATGGCTTAAGCCGTCGACCTCTAGCCAGCACGCGCCCGACACCACGGCGCCGGTCTTGATGCCTTCCTGCTGACCCGGGAACTGGATGGCCCAGTCGCCACCGGCATCAAAGCCGGCGGCCAGATAGTTTTGCGGCTTCAGCAGCGACAGCACGTTGGAAAGGGGATCCATGGCGCTCTTCCGGACGATTGCGAAGATAACATGGACTTTACAGCATAGATCGTCTCACGACGAAAGCCTATCCCATCCTCATGCGGTCGCGCCGCGCGGCCTGAAACAATGAGGACTGCTAATGATCGTCGTCACCGCGCCCACCAGTTCCATCGGCCGCCAGGTCGTCGATAACCTGCTCGCCGCCGGCGAAACCGTCCGCGTCATCGCGCGCGATCCGTCGCGGCTTGCCGCGCATGTCCGTGATCGTGTCGACGTCGTGCAGGGATCGCACGGCGACGCCGATGTCGTGAACAAGGCCTTCGCCGGCGCCGACGCGGTGTTCTGGTTGCCGCCGCCGGACCCGCGCGCCGCGAGCGTCGATGCGGCCTATCTTGATTTCACGCGGCCTGCCTGCGCCGCGTTCAAGAGCGCCGGCGTCAAGCGCGTCGTCGGCATTTCGGCGCTAGGCCGCGGCACCGCGGTCGCCGATAAGGCCGGCCTCGTCACCGCATCGCTCAAGATGGATGATCTGATCGCGAGCAGCGGCGTCAACCACCGCGCACTGACCATGCCGTCCTTCATGGACAACCTTTTGCGTCAGGTCGCGGCGATCAAAACCCAAGGCCTGTTCTTCTCGCCGGTCGCCGGAGACCGCAAGTCGCCGACCTGCTCGACAGGCGACATCGCCGCCGCCGCCACCAGGTTGCTGATCGATCCGTCGTGGAGCGGCAACGGCCACGCCGCCGTGCTTGGTCCGGAAGACCTGTCGTTCGACGATATGGCGGAGATCATGTCCGAGGTGCTCGGCAAGCCAATCCGCTTCCAGCAGATTTCCGACGAAGCGTTCAAGGCGCGGTTGCTCGGCTTCGACACGTCCGAAGCGATGGCGCAAGCGACGCTCGACATGATGGTGGCGAAGAACAACGGCCTCGACAACGCCGAGCCGCGCACGCCGCAGTCGTCAAGCCCGACCGGCTTCCGACAATGGTGCGAAGCGGTGCTGAAGCCGGCGGTCGATCGCGCATGATCCCGAAAAGTGACTACCGGTTTTCGGAAAAGATCATGCGCAAATCAAACGAAGCCTAAACGTCGACGCTGGCGCTCAAGGCGTTGTCCTGGATGAACTGCCGGCGCGGCTCGACCACATCGCCCATCAGCTTGGTGAAGATATCGTCGGCTTCGTCGACTTCCTTGACGCGCACTTGCAATAGCGAACGGGCATTGCTGTCGAGCGTCGTTTCCCAGAGCTGTTCGGGGTTCATCTCGCCCAGCCCTTTGTAGCGCTGCATCGACACGCCCTTGCGGCCGGCGCCGGTGATCGCTTCGAACAGGCCGACCGGGCCGTGGATCGGCCAAGTGTCGTCCTTGCGCCGCAGCGTGCCCGGCCTTTCGTAGACCTTCTGCAGCGACACCGCATATTCGTCGAGCTTGCGCGCATCGGCGGAGCCGAGCAGCGCGTGGTCGATGATGGCGGCGCTTTGCACGCCGCGCACCGTGCGCGTAAAGATGAAGCCGGCCTCTTCGGTGAACGTGCCTTCCCAGCCGCGCTCGGTTTCTTCCGCCAGCACGTTCATGCGCTTGGCGATGAACGGCGCTGCGGCGCTGGCCTTCTCCGGATCGCCGAAGATATCGGAGTTAAGCACGCCGAGAATGGCGGCCTGTTCGACGACCTGGCGGTTATAGCGGCTGTGCAGGCCGTTCAGCGTGTTGCGGATGTTGCGCGCTTCCTCGACCAGTCTCTGCAGATCCTCGCCGGCGCGTTCCTCGCCGCCGGCAAGCTTCAGCACCGCTTCCTCGACGCCGGTCGAAATCAGATAATCCTCGAAGGCGCGCTCGTCCTTGAGATACTGCTCGGACTTGCCGCGGTTGACTTTGTACAGCGGCGGCTGCGCGATGTAGATGTGGCCATTGTCGATCACCTGACGCATCTGCCGGTAGAAGAACGTCAGCAGCAGCGTACGAATGTGCGAGCCGTCGACATCGGCGTCCGTCATGATGATGATCTTGTGGTAGCGCAGCTTCTCGATGTTGAACTCATCCGAGATGCCGGCGCCAAGCGCGGTGATCAAAGTGCCGATTTCCTGGCTCGAGAGCATCTTGTCCATGCGGACGCGCTCGACGTTCAGGATCTTGCCGCGCAACGGCAGCACGGCCTGGAATTCGCGGTTGCGGCCCTGCTTGGCGGAGCCGCCGGCCGAGTCGCCCTCGACGATGAACAGTTCGGACTTGGCTGGATCGCGCTCCTGACAATCGGCGAGCTTTCCGGGCAGCGATGAGATGTCGAGCGCGCCCTTGCGCCGCGTCAGATCGCGCGCCTTGCGCGCGGCTTCGCGGGCGGCGGCGGCTTCCACCACCTTGCCGACAATGACTTTGGCTTCCTGCGGATGAATTTCAAACCAGTCCTGCAGGGCCTGATTGACGACGTTTTCGACCACCGGGCGCACTTCCGAGGACACCAGTTTGTCCTTGGTCTGCGACGAGAATTTCGGGTCCGGCACCTTGACCGACAGAACGGCGGTGAGGCCCTCGCGGCAATCGTCGCCGGTCAGCGCCACCTTTTCCTTGCGCGTGGTGCCGAGCTTGTCGGCATATTGCGTCACTTGGCGCGTCAGCGCGCCGCGAAAACCGGCGAGATGCGTGCCGCCATCGCGCTGCGGGATGTTGTTGGTGAAGCAGAGAACGTTCTCGTGATAGGCGTCGTTCCACCACAGCGCGCATTCAACGGTGATGCCGTCGCGCTCTGATTTGATCATCAGCGGCTTCGGGATCAACGGCGACTTGTTGCGGTCGAGATATTTGACGAACGCTTCGACACCGCCTTCGTACATCATCTCTTCGCGCTTCTCGACCGCGTGCCGCATGTCGGACAGAACGATCAGCACGCCGGAATTCAAAAACGCCAGTTCGCGCAGGCGATGTTCGAGTGTGGCGAAGTCGAACTCCACCATGGTGAAAGTCTCGGTCGAAGGCAGGAACGACACCTCGGTGCCGCGCTTGCCGTTCGAATCGCCCACCACAACCAGCGGCGCCACGGCGACGCCGTCGCGGAATTCGATGAAGTGCTCGTGGCCGTCGCGCCAGATCGTCAGCTTGAGCCAACGCGACAGCGCGTTGACGACGGACACGCCGACGCCGTGCAGGCCGCCGGAGACCTTGTAGGAGTTCTGGTCGAACTTGCCGCCGGCGTGCAGCTGCGTCATCACCACTTCGGGTGTCGACACGCCTTCCGAATGCATTCCGGTTGGAATGCCGCGGCCGTTGTCGCGCACGGTGCAGGATCCGTCCGGATTGAGCATGACGTCGACCTGCGTGGCGTGGCCGGCGAGCGCTTCGTCGATGGCGTTGTCGACCGCTTCATACACCATGTGGTGCAGGCCCGAGCCATCGTCGGTATCGCCAATATACATGCCAGGCCGCTTGCGCACGGCGTCGAGACCCTTGAGGACCTTGATCGACTCGGCGCCATAGTCGGTATCATCAGATCGGTTATCTGGGCGGATATTTTCGGCCGGTTCAGCCATGGACTGCACCTTCAAACGGGCGTGTAAAATGAATCAGAATGTGGGTTGGGTGTGCCACGAAAAATGACTCGCGTACAGCGCAAAGTCATCGCATTTAATATGTTGATTTATAAGCCTTTTTTAAAGGCGTCCAGGGGTAAAAAACAGTCCTTTTTGAGCCCTTCCGGCGGCTGTTTTCAGGCCCGCTATGACCGCCGCCGCGGACCGTCTATGGCGTGCGAACGCGGCTGACGTGAAAGGCCGAATTCGGCGCTTGCGTGTCGCCGTCAGCTGGCCTCTAAGCAAGGCTTGCATCCGTCTACGCCGGATAATTCGCAAGCCTGATTCCCAAGCCTGATTCGCAAGCCTGATTTCCAAGCCTGAGTCCCATGAGCTGGTTCAGCCGCAGCTTCGAAGTTCCGCATCGCCTGCGCGCCATCGTGCGCGCGCGCGAGTCGAGCGTCATCCTGCTGGCGGCCCTGGCCGGCGCCGCGGCCGGCCTGGTGGTGGCGGGGATGGGGTCCGCGGTTGCATTCTTGCATCTGATCTTTTTTGGTCTGGAGCCGGGCGCGCGGCTATCGGGCCAGATTTCGCTCAACCCCCTTTATGCGCTTCTGGTGCCGTGCCTGGGCGGGCTCGCGCTCGGCCTGGCGACCTCATACATCACGCGCTGGCGCGGCAGCGAGGTCGATCCCGTAGAAGCCAATGCGCTTCACGGCGGGCGCATGTCGATGCGCGGCAGCCTGATCGTGGCGGCACAGACCGTGTGGTCGAGCGGCGTCGGCGCCTCGGTCGGGCTGGAGGCCGGTTTCACACAGCTCGCCAGCGGCATCGCCTCCAAGATCGGCCAGGCCTTCCGCCTACGCCGGGGCGACATGCGCACGCTGGTCGGCTGCGGCGCCGCCGGCGCCATTGCCGGCGCCTTTGGCGCCCCGCTCGGTGGCGCGTTTTACGGCTTCGAGCTGATCATCGGCAGTTACGCGGTCGCCAGCCTGGCGCCGGTCGGCATGGCCGCGCTGATCGGCTATCTGACCGCGCAAATGTTCACGCCCGACCGGCTCGGCATCGAAACCGGCGCGCTCTCGACCCTCACCGCGCATGACATCGTGATAGCCGCCGGGCTCGGTCTGGTCGCCGCCGGCTTCGGTATTCTGCTGATGCGCGGCGTCGCCGCCTGCGAACTGCTTTTTGCAAAGATCCGCGTGCGGCCGAATCTACGGCCGATGCTGGGCGGCGCCTTGATCGGGTTGCTGGCTTTGGTCTCGCCGCAGGTCATGTCGTCCGGCCATGGCGCGTTGCATCTGACCGGCATTTTCAAACTACCGATCGCCACCATCGCGCTGATCTTCGCTTTGAAGGCGCTGGCCTCGATGATTTCGCTCGGCAGCGGCTTCCGCGGCGGGCTGTTCTTCGCCTCGCTTCTGCTCGGGGCGCTCGGCGGCCAATTGTTCGCGGTCGGCATGAATGCGCTTTGGCCGGGGCTCAATCTCAATG
>JAQSCR010000391.1 GCA_029945495.1 Pseudolabrys sp.
CGCACTCGGGAGGCCTCGGGTAGCCGTCCGGGCCCACTACGGGGCTCTGCCTTTGATGGCTGGACGCGGTGCGGACGAAGGCGGGCGAAAGCCGGCCGGATCGGGGTCCCAGGAGGGACCCGTCCACGCCCGGAAGCTACGGCCCCGGGGACAGAAAAGCCGCTCGTGGCGCGCCGAGAGGCGCCGCGCATCCCGGTCGGGTGCGCGCACTTGCTAAAGGTCGCGCCTCGCGGCGCGCCACACCCTCGATATTTTCGAGGGACACGGAAAGGGAAGGCGGCCTGCCCGGGGCCTCAAACAATACGGGCGATGACGCATGCGCGCTATTTGCCTCCCTCTCTTGCCCGCACTCGATCCGGTCTATAATGACGACCGCAAGATTTCCGTCAGGGAAAGTTCCCCAGGAGTGTTTCTAATGTCGCAGCCGGCCGAAAAGCGCGAAGGTAAACCCGCAATGTTGAAGGACAGGGACTTCCAGTGGGAAGACCCGCTCGGCATCGAATTCGAGCTCACGGAAGAAGAGCGCATGGTGCGCGACACCGCGCGCGGCTTCGCGCAAAGCTATCTGGCGCCGCGCATCAAGGAAGCTTACGCGAAGGAGTTGCACGACCCGCAGAACCTGCCGGAAATGGGCAAGCTCGGCCTGCTCGGTCCGACGATTCCCGAAGAGTACGGCGGCGCCGGCCTGGGCTATGTCGCCTACGGGTTGATCGCGCGCGAACTCGAACGCGTCGATAGCGGCTATCGCTCCACCATGTCGGTCCAGTCGTCGCTGGTGATGTATCCGATCTACGCTTACGGCTCGGAAGCGCAGCGCCGCAAATATCTGCCCAAGCTGGCGACCGGCGAATGGGTCGGCTGCTTCGGCCTGACCGAGCCGGACCACGGCTCCGATCCGGGCTCGATGGTGACGCGCGCCGAGAAGGTCGCCTCCGGCTACAAGCTCAACGGTGCCAAGACCTGGATTTCCAACGCGCCCTTCGCCGACGTCGCCGTGGTGTGGGCCAAGCTCGACAACGTCATTCGCGGCTTCATCGTCGAGCGCGGCATGAAAGGCTTCTCGACGCCGAAGATCGAAGGCAAGCTGTCGCTGCGCGCCTCGACCACCGGCGAGATCGTGCTGGTCGATTGCGTCGTGCCGGAAGAAAATCTGCTGCCGAATGCGTCGGGCCTGGCCGGTCCGTTCGGCTGTCTCAACAATGCGCGCTACGGTATCTCGTGGGGCGTCATGGGCGCCGCCGAATTCTGCTGGCATGCGGCGCGGCAATACACGCTCGACCGCAAGCAGTTCAACCGGCCGCTCGCCGCCAATCAGCTGGTGCAGAAGAAGCTCGCCGACATGCAGACCGAAATCGCGCTTGGGCTCGCAGGCGCCTTGCGGCTCGGCCGCATGCTCGAGCAGGGCAGGGCGGCGCCGCCGTCGATCTCGCTGATGAAGCGCAACAATTGCGGCAAGGCGCTCGACATCGCCCGCGTCGCTCGCGACATGCACGGCGGCAACGGCATTTCCGGCGAATACGGCGTGATGCGCGTGCTGGCGAACCTCGAGACGGTCAACACCTACGAGGGCACGCATGACATCCACGCGCTGATCCTCGGCCGCGCGCAGACGGGAATTCAGGCGTTTTTCTAATGTGACGCTGTCGTCCCCGCGAAGGCGGGGACGACTTAAACTAAACCGCAATCGCCTGCGTCTGTTTCGCCAATTCCACCACGCGCCTGGTCATCGCGCTGTCGGGATCGGTCAGCGGATCGAGCACGGTGAAATGGTTCGTGCCGGCGATTTCCTCGTAGCGTGTCTGCGCGCCGCTCTGCCGCCAGCCGTCGGCGATGATCCTGCTCTGGCGCAGAAACTCAGCTGATTCGATGCCGCCGACGACGGCGTCTAACTTGCGCCCAGTCGGCACCTTCCAATATAGTGGCGACACATCGTGCGCGGTCTTGTCGGTCAGCTTCAGGTCGGCATTGACCGAAATTTTGGTCAGCGGCGCCAGATCGAACACGCCGGAAATCGCGTAAGCCGCCGGCACCAGATCGTCCGGCGCATCGGGGTCGAGCGCCTTCCACCGCGTCGCCGCCATGCAGGCGGCGAGATGGCCGCCGGCCGAATGGCCATAGACCATGATGCGCTTCTTGTGCGTGCGCCACAGCAACAGGCAGGCGGCGCGCATCTGCTCGATGATGGTGGCGATCGACACGGTCGGCGCCAGATCGTAGCCGACGACCGCGACCGTCACGCCGTGCGCGTTGGCGCCCTTCGCCATCTGGCTGAACATTTTGGGATCGAGCGCGCGCCACCAGCCGCCGTGAATGAACATCGCGAGCGGCGCGACGGCCGCCGCCGGCTTGCCCGGAAACAGGTCGATGGTCTGGCGCGGCGAGGGGCCGTAGGAGATGCCGAGTTGCGCGCCCGGCGACTGCGCCCGGTAGGCCGCGGTTTCAGCGTTCCAGCGCTCGAAGATGGCCGGATGTTCCGGCACGCGGGCGCGGTTGTCGTATTCTTTTTCGTAGTCGATGGGCATCGCGGAATTCCTGTTGGCTCCGCACCTTCGCGCATGCGGCGCGGCGGGGCAAGGGACGTGCGCGGCCTAACGGAATGCGCTAGAGTTTGCCCATCATGTCGTCCATCGCAAAATCCCTGCTCGTGCCCGTCGACGGCCGCCAGTCGGAGGTAGCGCTGTCGGTTGCGCGCGGCTCCGCGCGCCTGCTGCACGCGCATGGTTTCAGCGTGGTGAGCGAACTGTCATTGCCGTCCGGCCGGCGCGCCGATCTGGTGGCGCTCGATAGCGGCGGCACAATCTGGATCGTCGAGATAAAATCCTCGGTCGCCGATTTCCGCGCCGACCAGAAGTGGCAGGACTACCGTGTCCATTGCGACCGGCTGTTCTTCGCCACGTCGCAGGATGTGCCGTGCGAGATCTTTCCGCCCGACACCGGGCTTATCGTAGCGGATCACTTCGGCGCCGAATTCCATTGCGAGGCGCCGGAGCATCGCCTGCCGGCGGCGACGCGCAAGGCGATGCTGCTGCTGTTTGCCCGCGCCGCCGCAATGCGATTGCAGTCGCTGGTCGATCCGGCCGGGCCTTATGGCGACGTCGGCTAGGAATTACCCGGCCTGACATTCCTTGATGCGGCCCTTGAATTCCTTGGTCGCGCCCGCGTGCGAGATCTTGAGAACATAGCGTCCGGCATATTTTTCGGTCTTGCCGTTAAGCTGCGCGATAATCGTCAGATTGACGTTCTGCTTCGCCGCCTCGTCGCCCACCTCGATCTGCAAACGCAAATCGTCCCCTTGAATCCATTGCTGGATCAGGTCGATGCGTCCGAAGGCGATGTTGGGAACGGCGAGCTTGATCGCCGCCGGCTTGATGTCGATGCTGCTAACCTGGATCTGTTGAATGGGCCCGGAGCGTGAGGCAATCGCTTCGAGTTCGAACTTGAGATTGGCGTCGTCGATCGCGCAATCCACGTTCGCCGACGCCGAAGCCTGCGCCGTCATCAGCAGCAGAGTAACGATACCGGAAACGAAGCGCGCTGAGGGTCTCGGCCTCAACGCGGGGCCCTTTTGGCCAAAATCCGTTGTAGCGTCCGGCGGTGCATGTTCAGCCGGCGCGCGGTTTCCGAAACATTGCGGCCGCATAGTTCGTAGATGCGCTGGATGTGCTCCCAGCGCACGCGGTCGGCCGACATCGGATTTTCCGGCGGCTCGATCTTGGTGTTCTCGTGCGCGAGCAGGGTGGCCAGCACGTCGTCGGCATCGACCGGCTTTGCCAGATAGTCGACGGCCCCCAGCTTCACCGCATTCACGGCGGTGGCGATGTTGCCGTAGCCGGTGAGGATGATACCGCGCGCGTCCGGCCGGCGGCGCTTGAGCGCCGAAATAACGTCGAGCCCGTTGCCGTCGCCGAGCCGCATGTCGACCACGGCGAAAGCCGGCGCCGCGCGCTCGACCTGCAATAGCCCATCGGCGACCGACTCGGCGGTGGTCACGGTAAAGCCGCGCTGCTCCATCGCCTTGGCCAGTCGCTGCAGAAACGAGCGATCGTCCTCGACGATCAGAACCGTCCGCTCGCCGGTGTAATCGACGGCGATCGGCGCTTCGATGGTCTCGTTGGTCGCTATGTCCACGTTTTTGGCCCGTTTTTCCTGGAGAACACGATCATTCTATCGTGTAAATTCCATATAAACAAATGCCGGCTGACTGCGGCAAATTCAAGTCGGCGCGAAGCTCAAGAGCCGTTCGAATTCATGGCGGTTCCAGCGCAAGGTCACGAGGGCGCCGCGATCGGGAGCGGCGCGGTTGGCGAAGCTCAATGTCGCGCCGGAGCGCTCCAGCAGGGTCTTGGCGATGAAAAAGCCGAGCCCCAGCCCTGTCGCCTCGTCGTCGTCCTTGCCCGGCTTGCGGCGGCGGCTGGTGACATAGGGCTCGCCGATGCGGGCGAGAATGTCGGACGCAAAGCCCGGCCCGTCGTCGCTGATCGCCACCTCGATCGTGTCACTGTCCCATTGTGCCACCACCTCGACGCGCTCGCGCGCGAAGTCGACGGCGTTCTCCAGCAGATTGCCGAGCCCGTATAGAATTGCCGGATTGCGCGCGCCGACCGGTTCGTCGCTGCGATCGTCGGGCACGCTGACGTCGATGCTGACGCCGAAATTGCGGTGTGGCGCCACCACTTCCTCGATCAGCGAGGTCAGCGGCGTGCGGTCGAACGGCTCGCCACTCGACGACAGCTCGGTCAGCTTGGCGAGAATATCGCGGCAGCGCGTCGCCTGCGAGCGCAGCAGCCGCACGTCCTCGCCATGCGGCGCGCCGGCAGGAATTGCATTCTCCAGTTCCTTGGCGATCACCGAGATGGTCGACAGCGGCGTGCCGAGTTCGTGCGCGGCGGCGGCGGCCAGTCCGTCGAGCTGCGAGAGATGCTGCTCGCGCGTCAGCACCAGTTCGGTGGCGGCCAGCGCGTCGGCGAGCTGGCGCGATTCCTCGGTGATCTGCCAGGCGTAGACGCCGATGAATCCGATCGCCAGCAGGATCGAGAGCCAGACCCCCATCATGTAGATCGGCGGCAGCCGCAGCGGATCGTCGTCGTCCCACGGCAGCGGGTAATGCACGAACACCAGCACGGTGGCGCAGGCCACCGCGAAGGCCCCGAGCATGATCGTGAAGCGCGGCGGCAGCGCCGTCGCCGACAACAGCACCGGCCCGAGAAACAGGAAGGCGAACGGATTCTGCAGGCCGCCGGTCAGGAAGATCAGCACCGCCAGTTCGGCGATGTCGAAGGCCAGCAGCCAAGCGGCGCGGTCCGGCTCCAGGCGCTGCGTCAGATGGAAGCGCAGCCGCAGCGCGATGTTGAGCCAGGCCGACAGCGCGATCACGGCGAGGCACGCCCAGATCGGCAGCGGGAAATCGAGTCCGATATAAACCACCAGCACGGCGGTGCTCTGGCCGATCACCGCAAGCCAGCGCAGCCGCACCAGCGTATCGAGGCGCACGTTGCGGCGGGGGTGACGGTCGGCAAGGCCAAGGGCGGGCATGGGCGCGAGTGTAGCGGGTATGGCGCAGGCCACCAATCGCGCACATCGTCACGCCGGAGGGTTTAGCGGGACAATCGCATGGGGTCTTGCGCACGAGGTCTTGCGCTTCCCGTGGCGGAGGATCAAATCTGGGCCATCATGGACGCGTCTTCTGCAATCCCCGCCATCGCCGTCGAAAACCTGGTCAAACGCTATAAAGCGGCGACCGCCGTCGACGGCATTTCATTCCGGCTACCGGCCGGCACCGTCACCGGCCTGCTCGGCGGCAATGGCGCCGGCAAGACCACGACCATCGCCATGATCATGGGCCTGGTCGCCCCCACCGCCGGCACGGTGTCCGTGCTGGGGGCACAGATGCCCAAACAGCGTTACCGCGTGCTGCACCGAATGAATTTCGAGAGCCCCTATGTCGACATGCCGATGCGGCTAACCGTGCGGCAGAACCTGTCGGTGTTCGCGCAGCTTTATGCCGTGCGCGACGCCGCCGGCCGCATCGCCAATCTTGCCGCCGATCTCGACCTCACTGAGTTTCTCGATCGCCCGGCCGGCAAGCTGTCGGCGGGACAGAAGACGCGCGTCTCGCTCGCCAAGTCGCTGCTCAACCGGCCGGACGTGCTGTTGCTCGACGAGCCGACTGCCTCGCTCGATCCCGATACCGCCGATTGGGTGCGGGCGCGGCTCGAGCGCTATCGCGCCGAGACCGGCGCCACCATTCTGCTCGCGTCGCACAACATGAACGAGGTCGAGCGCCTGTGCGAGCGCGTCATCATCATGAAGAAAGGCCGTATCGAGGACGACGATACGCCGGCGCGCCTGCTGGCGCGCTACGGCCGCGAGACTTTGGAAGAAGTGTTTCTCGACGTTGCGCGCGGACGTGATCGCGAGGCGGCGTCATGAACGGCACTCTCGTGTCCCGGCCAAGCGAGCGGAGCGAAGCGCGAGCCGGGACCCAGCTTGCTTTGAAGAAAGCTGGATCCCGGGTCTGCAGCGCACCACGAAGGCGTGCTGCGCTGCGCCCGGGAAACGTCGGAAGAGGGGAGAGCCATGGCTAGCGCTCACTCCACCTTCGAATTCTCGCTCAACCGCGTTGCCGCGATGGTGCGGCGCTATTGGTATCTGTTGATCTCGTCCTGGCCGCGCCTCTTGGACTTGGTCTACTGGCCGACCGTGCAGATGCTGATGTGGGGATTTCTCCAGACCTACGTTGCGAGCAATTCCGGTTACTTCGCCAATGCCGCCGGCGTCTTTATCGGCGCGGTGCTGCTGTGGGATATTCTATTCCGCGGTCAGCTCGGCTTCTCGATTTCGTTTCTCGAGGAAATGTGGGCGCGCAATCTCGGCAACCTGATGATGTCGCCGTTGCGCCCGGCCGAGTTCATCTCGGCGTTGATGATCATGAGCATCGTGCGGCTGTCGATCGGCATGATCCCGGTGACGTTTCTCGCCATCGCCTTCTTCGGCTTCAATCTGTGGTCGATGGGGCTGGCGTTGGCCGCCTTCTTCGTCAATCTGATCCTGACCAGCTGGACGATCGGCATCTTTGTCGCCGGCCTGCTGCTGCGCAATGGCATGGGCGCCGAGAGCATGGCCTGGACCATCATGTTTCTGTTCCTGCCGCTCACCTGCGTCTACTACCCGGTGGCCGTGCTGCCGCATTGGCTGCAATACGTCGCCTGGAGCCTGCCGCCGACCTATGTGTTCGAAGGCATGCGCGCGCTTCTGATCGACCATGTGTTCCGCAGCGACCTGATGCTCGAGGCGCTGGCCTTCAACGTCGTGCTGTTCGGCGGCGCGGTATTCGCCTTTTTGAAGCTGCTGGAGAGCGCCCGGACCCAGGGCTCGCTGCTGCAAGGGGCCGACTAGGTGCCTAAGGGCATGTATTCACACATCTTTTTATGGCGTAACCCGAATCGAACGACTTGTGCGTTAAGTTGACGGTATGACGGAAAAACGACAGTCTGCCGCAGCGCAGCAAGAGCCGGGACCTAAGCCGATGCCGATTGGGGAATTCGACGGAGCGGCGACGCTTTCCGGTGAACGCAGCGCCTTGCTGTCGACGCCGATGTACTGGCTTTACGAAATGGGCCACGCCGCGCTTGACCCGTCGCGCGCCTTCGCCGACGCCACCCGGCTGTTATTCAAGAATCCCGCCAATCCGCTCGCGCACACCACCTATGGCAAGTCGGTAGCCGCGGCGATGGAATTGTTCGAGCGCTCCACCCGCCGCTATGGCCGGCCGGAATGGGGCATCGAGGAGACCATGGTCGGCGGCGAACGCGTGCCGGTCCATATCCACTCCGTCTGGGAGCGGCCGTTCTGCCGGGTGCTGCATTTCGAGCGCATCTTTAAACATCCGCCGCGGCGGCCGCAGCCGAAGGTTCTGCTGGTCGCGCCGATGTCGGGCCACTACGCGACGCTGCTGCGCGGCACGGTCGAAGCCTTCCTGCCCAATCATGACGTCTACATCACCGACTGGCGTAACGCCCGCTCGGTGCCGGTGGCGGAAGGCCGCTTCGATCTCGACGACTACATCGACTACGTCATTTCGATCCTGCACATGATGGAAGGCGACGCACACGTCGTCGCGGTCTGCCAGCCCTCGGTGCCGGTGCTCGCTGCCGTTGCCTTGATGGAAGCTGACAACGACCCTTACGTGCCGCACAGCATGACATTAATGGGCGGGCCGATCGACACCCGTGTTAAATCCACCGCGGTCAACAAGCTGGCCGAATCGAAAGGCATCGACTGGTTCCGCGGCCACGTCATCACCAAGGTGCCGTTCCCGCATCCCGGCGTCATGCGCGATGTCTATCCGGGCTTTCTCCAGCTCACCGGCTTCATGAGCATGAATCTGGACCGCCATCTCGAGGCGCACCGCGACCTGTTCCGTCATCTGGTCAAGGGCGATGGCGATTCTGCGGACAAGCACCGCGAGTTCTACGACGAATACATGGCGGTCATGGATCTGTCGGCCGAGTTCTATCTGCAGACGGTCGATACGGTGTTCATCAAGCATTCGCTGCCGAAGGGCGAAATGACGCATCGCGGCCGCCGCGTCGATCCGGGCAAGATTCACCGCGTCGCGTTGATGACGGTGGAAGGCGAGCACGACGACATTTCCGGCGTCGGCCAGACCGAGGCGACGCACAGACTGTGCCCGAACATTCCGGCCGAGGACAAGGTGCATTACCTGCAGATGGGCGTCGGCCATTACGGCGTGTTCAACGGCTCGCGCTTCCGCTCCGAGATCCAGCCGCGCATCGCCGACTTTGCGCTGTCGCATAATGGCGGCCATGGCGGCGGCAAGAAGCGCGCCGGCATGAACGGGGCAGCCAAGCGCTAATTGCGCGAGGCGCTATTCGCGTCAGGCGTTGATCGCGCGGGCTTTTGTGGCACACTCGGTGCCACCCCCTTTTGAGTCGCTGCCGGATCGACGATGTCCCTTGCGCTACGCGCCTTATTTTCCCGCCGCACCAGCGAGCCGTCGGTCATCACCGTCGATTTCGACGGTGAGGTCTATCTCGTGCAGCTTCGCCGCAACCGGCTGGCACGCCGCTATACGTTGCGCATCCACTCCGCCACGCGCGAAGTCGTGCTCACTTTGCCGCCGCGCGGCAGCCTCAAGCAGGCGCGTGAATTCGCCCAGCGCCATGGCGCATGGATCGCGGCGCGGCTCAATCGCCTGCCGCAGCCGGTGCCTTTTGCCGATGGCACGGTATTGCCGGTGCGCGGTGTCGAACATCGCATCGCGCACCGGCCGCATGCGCGCGGCACGGTGTGGCTAGAGGCCGGCAGCACCGAAGCCCGCATCATCTGCGTTGCCGGCGCCGCGCCGCATATCCCGCGCCGCGTCCGCGATTATCTCAAGCGCGAAGCCAAGCGCGAACTGGAAATCGCCAGCCGGCGGGCGGCGCTGGCGCTGGGCGTCAGCCTCAAGCGGGTGTCGATCCGCGATCAGACCAGCCGCTGGGGGTCGTGCTCGACCACCGGCGTCCTGTCCTATTCCTGGCGGTTGATCCTGGCGCCGCCCTTCGTGCTCGATTATCTCGCCGCTCACGAGGCCGCCCATCTGGTCGAGAGGAATCATTCGCGCGCGTTCTGGCGCCAGGTCGAGCGCGTCTGCCCGGACTTCAAGAAAGCGAAAGCCTGGCTCGATGCCAATGGCGCAGACCTGCATCGCTACGGCATGAGCTAGCGCGGCGCTCCTTCCTGAGTTAGTCACGCGTCACAGCCGATCAAAGCGCGACGCGCATCTTCGGCATGACGAAGGAAGCCCCTTGATGCTGCGTTCCGGTACTTTCGCGCTGACCGCCTTGCTGGCGGCATTGACTGCGATCGGGCCGCTGTCGACCGACATGTACCTGCCGTCGTTGCCGGACATCGCGCGTGGGCTCGCCGCCTCGACGGCTCAGGTGCAGCTCACCATCTCCGCCTATCTGATCGGCTTCGCCTTCGGGCAAATTCTGTACGGTCCGATCTCCGACCGGCACGGCCGCAAGCCGGTGCTGCTGGCTGCGCTCGGCCTCTTTGCGGCGGCGAGCTTGATCTGCATGCTGTCGACCTCGATCGACATGCTGATCGCCGCGCGCGCCTTGCAGGCGTTCGGCGGCTCCGGCTGCATCATGCTGGCGCGCGCGATCGTGCGCGATCTTTATTCCGGTAGCCGTGCCGGTCGCGAATTGTCGGTCATGGGCTCGGTGATGGCGCTGGCGCCCGTTATCGCGCCGATGGTCGGTGGCGTCCTGCAGACTGCTTTCGGCTGGCGCTCGATCTTCGTCGTATTGGTCATCGCCGGGGCTTGCGGCATGACGACGATCTGGCTGGTGCTGCCGGAAACGCTTAAACAGCGCGCTGTTGAGCCGGTGTCGCCGGCTTCGATGCTGAGGTCGTATAGCATAGTCGCGCGCAACCCGGCCTATCTCGCGTACATGGCGCTGGCCACCGGCAGCTATGCCGGGCTGTTCGCCTGGATTTCCGGTGCCTCCTTCGTGCTGCAAAATCTCTACGGTCTGTCGCCGCTGTATTTCGGCATCGCTTTCGCGCTCGGTTCGGTCGGCTATCTGGCGGGTACGAACCTGGCGACACGACTGGTGATGAAGATCGGTCTCGACCGCACTATCGGCTTCGGTTGTTGCGCGCTGGCCGCCGGTGGACTCGGCATGGTCACCTCGGTGGCGTTCGGGCTGACTTCGGCGGTTTCGCTTGTCCTGCCCGTGGCTGTGTATCTTGCCGGTCTCGGCATGGTGCTGCCGCAGTCGATTGCCGGCGCCATCACGCCGTTCCCGGAACGCGCCGGCGCGGCTTCGGCTTTGTTCGGCTTCGTGCAGCAGAGCGTGGCGGCGATATGCGGCGCAACCGTTGGCGTCTTGCTCGCCCACAATGCCTGGCCGGTCGCCGGCGCGGTTGCCTTTATGGGCGTCGCGACATCACTGCTGTGGCTGTCGACGCGCGGTATTCGCGCCCGCGCCGCTACCGGCGGCTAATTTCGACTACGTCCGAACAGATTGTTGAGCATCCAGCCGTCGAGGCTGGCGGTTCCGGTGGTCTGGCGCTGCGCGGCCGCTTGCGGCACGGGTGCGGGTGGCGTCGGTCCCGGCTGCGCGCCGCCGAACAGGTTGCTGAACATCCCGCCGCTCGGCGCGCTCGGCAAGTTTGCCACTGGCACACCTTGATGGCCGTCGCGCATGAAGCGGCTCCAGACGTCGACCGGCAGACCGCCGCCGGTGACCTTCTTGGTCGGCGTGCCGTCGTCATTGCCGAGCCAGACGCCGGTGACCAGATGCGACGTGTAGCCGATGAACCAGGCATCGCGGAAATCCTGGCTGGTGCCGGTCTTCCCGGCCGCGGGCCAGCCCGGCAGCGCGGCTTTGTGCGCGGTGCCGATGGTGAGCGTTTCCTGCATCATCGTGTTCATCATGCCGACATAGCGGGCCTCGACCACGCGGCCGAGCGGTTGCGCATTGCGGGTATAGAGCTCGCGGCCCTTTGCCCCGGTAACCCGTTCGATAACATGCGGAATAACCGCATAGCCGCCATTGGCGAAGGTTGCGAAGGCGCCGACCAATTCGAGAGGCGAGACTTCGGACGTCCCGAGCGCGATCGAGGCATTCGGCTCGAGTTTGGACGAAATACCGAGACGATGCGCGGTGCGGATCACCGCCATCGGCGAGAATTCCATCGTCAATCGCACCGACACCGTGTTGAGCGACAGCGCCAGCGCTTTGGTCAATGTCACCGGCCCGAAATATTCGTGGCCGTAGTTCTCCGGCTGCCAGCCTTTGATCTTGATCGGTCCATCAAGGCGCACCGTGTCGGGCGTCAGGCCGTGTTCCAGCGCGGTCAGATAGACGAACGGCTTGAACGCCGAGCCGGGCTGGCGCTTGGCGGCGACGGCGCGGTTGAACTGGCTTTCGGAATAATCCAGGCCGCCGACCATGGCGCGCACCGCGCCGTCCGGCGTCATCGACACCAGCGCGCCTTGCGCGACGCCGGCCTTGTTGCCCTTGGCGGTCAGTTCGTCAGCCAGCGAAATCTCGGCGCTCGCCTGCAGCTTGGCATTGATCGTGGTCTCGACCGTCAGGTCTTCGTCGATATGGCCGAGCGTGTCGTTGAGCGCATCCATGATCCAGTCGGCGACATAATTGACCGAGCCATTGCCGCCCTGCGCGACGATGCGCGGCGGTTTGCCGAGTGCCAGCTTCTCGTTGGCGGCGCTGATGAAGCCGAGCTCCGCCATCGCGGCGATTACCATCTTGGCGCGCTTCTCGGCGGCGTCGAAGTTGCGCGTCGGCGCCAGCCGCGACGGCGACTTCACCAGGCCGGCCAGCATGGCGGCTTCGGCGACGCTAATCTGCCGCGCCGACTTGCCGAAATAGCGCAGCGATGCCTGCTCGATGCCGTAGGCGCCGGAGCCGAAATAGACGCGGTTGAGATAGAGTTCGAGAATCTGGGTCTTGGAGAATTTGCGCTCGAGCCAGATCGCCAGCAGCACTTCCTGCAGCTTGCGGGTGACAGTGCGCTCCTGCGTCAGAAAAAGATTCTTGGCGAGCTGCTGGGTCAGCGTCGAGCCGCCTTGCGCGACGCCGCGATGCAGTACGTTGGCGACCGCGGCGCGCGCGATGCCAAACGGGTCGACGCCGTAGTGCTGGTAGAACCGCCGGTCCTCGATGGCGACGAAGGCCTTGGGGACGTAAGGCGGCAGTTCCTTCAAAGCCAGCACCTCGCCGGCCATGTCGCCGCGCCGCGCCAGCGCGCGGCCGTCCATATCGACGATCTGGATCGACGGCGGCCGTTTGGGAATTTCCAGCGACTGGATCGGCGGCAGATGCGCGCCGACATAAGCCACCGTGCCGACAAGGCCGATGACAAGCCACAGCCCGGCGACCGCCGCCCAATAGACCATGCGGCCGATCAGCGAGCGGCGGGGCCCGCGCTTTTTGCGCGCTTTCGATTTCGGTCTGCGCGGTGATGGTTTGCTGGCGCTGGCTGGCGCGCTGCGATCGGACGCGGCGATCCGCACCTCGGGCGAGGCGTCGAACGTCGGCTCCCGGCGGCCGCCTGAATGTCCGCGTCCCTGCGCCATTACGCGACCCAACACACATACGCCCGCGGCCACACACGCCGAAGGTCCCCGCCGCACAAGCTACGGGGACGGGTTTAAGGCCTCGTTAAGCGGTGGTTGCCGGGCTGGCGTTATCCCGCCGCAGGGCTCGGGAAACGGCGCAACCAATCGATAATTCGTGGCAAAAAGCCGTGCGGCGGCGGCAGTAAGACCGTATCGCCGATCAGACGGGCGCCGCCCGGCCGCCGCTCGAACACGAGCTTGCGATGGTGGAACGCCTCCAGCTCCGGCCGGTGTGTGATGCTCACCAGAGCGGTTTTCGGCAGGCGCACGGTCAACATCGTCATCAGGTGTTCCTGGCTCGCCGGATCGAGCGCCGAGGTCGCCTCGTCCATCACCACGATATCCGGTTGATGCAGCATCAACCGGACAAAGGCGAGCCGCTGGCACTCGCCGCCGGAGAGAATGCGGTTCCACGGGCTCTCTTCATCGAGGTGGTCGATCAGATAGCCGAGACCGACCGTTGTCATCAATTCACGCACCGTGGCGTCGGCCGCTTCCGACGACGCCAGCGGATAGGTCGCGGCGCGCCGCAGCGTGCCAAGCGGTATATAGGGCCGCTGCGGCATCAGCACCATTTTGGCGCCGACCGGAACGGAGATGTTGCCCTGGCCCCAAGGCCACAGACCGGCAATTGCGCGCGTGAGCGTCGTCTTTCCGGTTCCGGATTCTCCGACCAGCAGCACGCGTTCGCCGGGACGGATGGTCACGTCGGCATCGTTGACAACCACGGTGCCGTCGTCGAGCTCGACGGAAAGGTCTTGTATCTGGAAGTCGGGGCTTTCGTTCTTGATTCGTGTGATCGCGTGCGACGCACCGGGCATCCCGGCCGCATCGAGATAGTCGATCGAGACCAGGAGCGATCCAACGCGGTGTGCCGATGCCACCCAACCCGCCAGCCGCGGATAATTGTCGAGCAGCCAATTGAACGCCGATTGGACCTGAACGAAAGCCGCGGCCGCCTGCATGACTTCGCCCAGCGTCATTTCTCCCGCGACGTATTTGGGCGCGCACAGAACCAGCGCGACCACCGGCACAACCAGCGAATGGGTATTTGACACGAACGTGTAGCGCATATGTTGATAGCAGAGGCTGCGCCACCACAGGATTACCTTGGCAAGGGATTGCCGCAGTCCGGCGCGTTCTTCTTCCTCGCCGCCGAGCAAGGCGATGCTTTCGCCATTTTCCCGAACGCGGGTCAAGGCATAGCGGTATTCGGCCTCCGCCTGATTGGTTTGTTCGTTGACGGTGATGAAGCGTCTCGCCACCAGGATGACAGCCGCGCTGGTGATGACCGCGTAAATCACGGCTGCGATCACCAGGAAGCCGGGGATGACAATGGGAGCCTCTGGTGTGCCGATTTTCAGATCGCCACCGACGGCCCAAAGCACGCCGACGAATGTTGCCGCGGTAATCGCGGCAGAAAGGATGCCGACGACGAAGTCGACCGGCGCGTCGGTCGCGTTACGCGCATCCTCTCCGATACGGCCTTCGGGAGTTTGATGGTCGCCCGTCACCAGATCGAGCTGGTAATAGCGGCCATTCGCCAGCCACTTTCCGACCAGATGGTCGGTCAGCCACTCGCGCCATGTGCGCTGCTGCGTCATGCGCCCGTACACGGCGACAATGCCCAATGTCACCAAAGTTATCACAAGCGGTATGAAGATCAGCGCTTGTCTCCAGACCGCGTCGCCGTCCTTTTTCTCAAGGGCGTTGAAGATATCCCGGCTCCAGATATTCATTCGGTACTGGAAGGCGATCTGAACCAGAATAAGCACGACCAGCCCGACCGTCAGCAGCCAGGCCGTTCGGCGGGTGTCGCCAGACCAGTATCCGCGGGCGCTCAGCCAGAAGCGCCGGATCAGCGGCCGGCCGGGCGGCGGCAATGAAGGCAGCGGTTGATACATGGTCGGGCCACTGAGCTATGGGAAACCGGAATGTCGAATTCGACCTCTGGAGGCCAATAGAATACGAAGCAAATATTGATATCATTGACTTAAGTCAGGATCGTTCACAGGCTTTGCGGCATATTTTCAATATTGAGTTCCTTAAAAGGCCGTGAGCGGCGATCTGGCGGGTGGCGCTTGGCATGAACATTTTCCGTCTTTATGGGCGCGTTCTCGCGCTGCTCGGCTCGGAGAGTCGGCTGGCCTGGGGCCTGGCGCTGGCGAACATGGCCTTGGCCTCGGCCCAGTTTGCCGAGCCGGTTCTGCTTGGCCGCATCATCGACACGCTGACCGGCGCGCAGACCCGCGGCGAACCGCCATCCTGGCCGCACCTGAGCAGCCTGCTGGGCGCCTGGGCCGGCTTTGGAATTTTCACCATCGCCTGCGGCACCTTGATCGCGCTTTATGCCGATCGGCTGGCGCACCGCCGCCGCCACGCCGTGCTGACCGACTATTTTGAGCATGTGCTGCAGCTTCCGTTGACCTATCACGGCAACACCCATTCGGGCCGCTTGATGAAGGTGATGCTGCAGGGCACCGACGCGCTGTGGGGGCTGTGGGTCGGATTCTTCCGCGATCATCTTGCCTCGTTCATATCCTTGCTGGTCTTGCTGCCGGTCTCGCTGTTCATCAACTGGCGGCTGGCGACGCTATTGATCGTACTGTGCGTCGTCTTTGCGGGCCTCACCGCGCTGATCGTCCGCAAGACCGAAACCTTGCAGAGTTCGGTCGAACGCCATTATTCGGACCTGGCCGAGCGCGCATCCGATACGCTCGGCAATATTGCGCTGGTGCAGAGCTTTTCCCGGTTAGAGGCCGAAGTCATCGAGCTGCGGCAGATCGTCGAACGCCTGCTGGCCGCGCAAATGCCGGTGTTGTCGTGGTGGGCGCTGGCCAACATCCTGACGCGCACGTCGACGACGCTGACCGTGCTGTCGATCATCATCGTCGGGACGCTGCTGCACATTAACGGCCAAGCGACCATCGGCGAGATGGTCACCTTCATGAACTTCGCCGGCCTCATCATCATCCGGCTGGAGCAATCCGTCGGCTTCATCAACCGGGTGATGTCGGAAGCGCCGCGCCTGCGCGAATTCTTCCAGGTGTGGGACACGGTGCCGGCCATCCGCGATACGCCGGATGCGGTCGATCCCGGCCGCCTGCGCGGGCAGGTCGATTTCAAGGACGTTTCGTTCTCCTATGACGGCAAGCAGATGGCCGCGGCCGACCTGAATTTCAAGGCGATGCCCGGCGACACGATCGCGCTGGTCGGCGCCACCGGCGCCGGAAAATCGACGGCCATTGCCTTGCTGCATCGCGCCTTCGATCCGCAGACCGGCGTGATCGAGATCGACGGCATCGACATCCGCAGGTTCAAGCTTGCCGGATTGCGCCACAATATCGGCGTCGTGTTCCAGGAGGCGCTGCTGTTCAACCGCTCGATCGCCGACAATCTGCGCGTCGGCAAGGCCGATGCCACCGAGGCCGAAATGCGTGAAGCGGTCCGGCGCGCGCAGGCGCTCGACTTCATCGAGCGCAAATTCGAAGGCTTCGAAGGCCGCGTCGGCGAGCGAGGCCGTTCGCTGTCCGGCGGCGAGCGCCAACGCTTATCGATCGCGCGCGCGCTGCTGAAGGACCCGCCGATCCTCATCCTCGACGAGGCCACCAGCGCGCTCGACGCCGACACCGAGGCCAAGGTCATGCTGGCGCTCGACGAGGTGATGAAGAACCGGACCACCTTCGTGATCGCGCACCGGCTGTCGACGGTGCGCAAGGCGTCGCGTATTCTCGTCTTCGAGGCCGGCCGGATAGTTGAGGCCGGCACGTTCGACGAACTGGTGCAGGCCGGTGGGCGTTTCGCCAGCCTCGCGCGCACGCAACTGATCGCCGCCGAACCGGCTGTCGCGCAGGCGGCGGCCAAGTAGCGAAGCCTGTCGTTACGTAACTCTGCAATTTTAGGAATCCCGCCGATGGATGCCGCTAAGTCATCGCGCCCGCAACTCAAGATCCGGCGTGTCAACTTGGATACCGGGCGCGAGAACGTGGTGGTGATCTCGAGCCGCTCGAAGGCGCTGCGGGCGGAGGTCTTTCGCGGCTTCAGCCGCGTCGAACTGCGCGCCGGGTCAAAAGTCATGCTGGCGACCCTGCTGCTGACCGACGACGGCCTGGTCGGCGGCGACGAAATAGGCCTGGCCGAGCCGGCCTTCCGTCGCTTCGCCGAACCGGCCGGCGGTCTGGTTACGGTCTCGCCGGCGGCGCGACCGGCCAGTCTCGATGCGGTGCGCGCCAAGATTCAGGGCCATTCGTTCAAAGCCTCCGAGATCAGTGCGATCATCGACGACGTGACGCACTACAGATACTCCGACATGGAAATCGCCGCCTTCCTGGTCGGCTCGGCCAGCTTCATGACCAGCGGCGAATTGCTGGCTCTGGCGCATGCGATGGCGCAGGCCGGTACGCAATTGCAATGGGATAGGCCCGTCGTTGTCGACAAGCATTGCATCGGCGGCATTCCCGGCAACCGTACCTCGATGATCGTGGTGCCGATCGTCGCCGCGCATGGTCTGACCATTCCGAAAACCTCGTCGCGCGCCATTACCTCACCGGCGGGCACTGCCGATACGATGGAAGTGCTGGCGCGCGTCGATCTCAGCGTCGACGAGATGAAGCAGGTGGTGACGACGTGCCACGGCTGCCTGGTCTGGGGCGGGCATGTGAACCTGTCGCCCGCTGACGACATTCTGATCGCGGTGGAGCGGCCGCTCAGTCTCGATACGCGCGAGCAGATGGTGGCCTCGATCATGTCGAAGAAGATCGCGGCCGGATCGACCCATCTGCTGATCGATCTGCCGGTCGGCCCGTCGTCCAAGCTCACCACCGCATTGGATGCGATGCGGCTGCGCAAGCTGTTCGAATTTGTCGGCGACCATTTTGGCATCGCCGTCGAAGTGATCATGACCGACGGCCGCCAGCCGATCGGCAATGGCATCGGCCCGGTGCTGGAAGCGCAGGACGTCATGGCGGTGCTGCGCAACGAGCCGGACGCGCCGCAGGATCTGCGCGAGAAATCGCTGCGACTGGCCGCGCACCTGCTCGATTACGATCCGGAATTGCGTGGCGGCACCGGCTATGCGCGCGCGCGCGAATTGCTCGACAGTGGCGCCGCACTCAAGCAGATGCACAAGATCATCGACGCGCAAGGCCCATCCGGTTGCCGCACCGATCTCGGCACCTTCACAGCCGATATCAAGGCGCCGCGCGACGGTATCGTCGAAGCGATCGACTGCCTCTGCATCAACCGGCTGGCGCGCAGCGCCGGCGCGCCGATCGACAAGGGCGCGGGCATCAAGCTGTTCAAGAAGATCGGCGACCGCGTTACGCAGGGCGAGCCGCTCTATCGCATCTATGCGTTCGATGAGTCGCAATACGATCTCGCCGTCGGCGCGGCCACGGCCGATTCCGGCTATGTCGTCGGCTCGCGCGACGCCGACGGTGGCGAGGCCGGGCTGTGAGCGCGCCTGTTATCTAGTGCCTGCCATCGTCGGCGCACGACGCGGCCCGGCTCGCGGCGCGGTTGGGCGTGGCGGCGCATATCATCGACGTGCATCGTTTTCCCGATGGCGAGTTGCGCGTCACGGTGGGACCGGCGGCGCCAACCACGATCGTTTATGCCTCGCTCGACCAGCCGAACGACAGACTGCTGACTTTGCTGTTCGCCACGGAGGCCTTGCGGCGCGCCGGCGCGACGCGGCTGGTCCTGCTGGCATCCTATCTTTGCTACATGCGGCAGGACACGGCGTTTCACCAGGGCGAGGCGATCAGCCAGAAAGTCATCGGCCGGCTGCTCGCAGAGACATTCGACCGGGTCATCACGGTCGATGCCCACCTGCATCGCACCAGGAATATCGAAGACGTTTTCACCGGGATCGAAGCGGAGAATTTGTCGGCGATGCCGGCGATTGCCGCCTTCCTGCTGGCCGCTGGATTCGATGCCGGCACGATCGTGGCTGGCCCCGATGCCGAGTCGGAGCCCTGGGTGCGCGATCTGGCGCGCCGCCTGAAGGCTGATCACGCCGTCGCGCAGAAGATCCGCCACGGCGATCGCTCGGTCGAGATGACATTTGCCGATCCGAAGATGTTCGCCGGCCGTCCGGTGCTGCTGGTCGACGACATCGTCTCGTCGGGCGGCACGGTGCTGGCCTGCGCCAAGGCACTGTTGGCGGCTGGCGCCACATCGGTCGATGCCATCGTCACCCATGCGTTGTTTCCGCCCGAGATGATCGGTGCCTTCAAGGCGGCCGGGCTCCGGTCGGTTCGTTCGACTTATAGCGTGCCGCATCCAACCAATGCGATCGAACTCGACGCGCTGTTTGCCGACACGTTGCGCCGGGAATTCATCGATGCGGCAGCACGAGGAACGCGATCATGAGCGTGACCATTCGATTCTGCGGCGCGGCGCGTACCGTGACCGGCTCGTGCTACCTGTTCGAGACGCCGTCCGGCCGCATGTTGGTCGATTGCGGCATGTTCCAGGGGCCGAAGACGCTGAAGGAGCTGAACTACAGCGCCTTCCCCTTCAATCCCGCCGACATTCGCGTGGTGCTGCTGACGCACGCGCATATCGATCACAGCGGTCTGTTGCCGAAGTTGTTCCGTGCTGGTTTCCGTGGGTCGATCCTGGCGACGCGCGGCACCATCGACTTGTGTTCCTTCATGCTGCCGGACGCCGGCAGTATCCAGGAGTCGGAAGTCGCCGCGCTCAACCGGCGCAATGCGGCGCGCGGACGAGCGGAAGTCAGCCCGATCTACACCCAGGCCGATGCCGTTGCCTCGCTCGCAGCGTTCCGGCCGGTGGACTACGAGAAATGGGTCGACGCCATGCCCGGTGTTCGCGCGCGCTATTGGAACGCCGGTCATCTTCTCGGCTCGGCCTCGATCGAGATTGAATTTGCCGGCCAAGGTAAATCCGGCGAGCCGTTGCGCGTGCTGATGTCGGGCGATCTCGGCCCCGATGCGAAGCTGCTGCAGCCCGACCCGGAAGCGCCGACCGGATTGGACTACGTCATTTCGGAATCGACGTATGGCCATGTCGATCGCCCGCCGGTGACCGGCGCGACACGGCGCGCGCATCTTGCCGAGCAGGTGCGCGCGGCACACGCCGCCGACGGGCCGCTGCTGATTCCGGCCTTCGCGGTCGAACGCACGCAGGAGCTGATCGTCGATCTCGTCGATCTGATGGAGCGCGGCGAGGTGCCGGCGGCGCCGATATTTCTCGATTCGCCGTTGGCCATTCGCGCCACCGAAGTATTTCGGCAACACGCATCGGAGCTCAAAACCGACGTCGACATCGATGTCGCGCGCGTATTGGCTTCGTCGCATCTGCGCTTCACCGAAACGGTGCCCGAAAGTAAAGCGATCGCCAAGTTCACCGGCTTTCACATCATCATCGCCGGCAGCGGCATGTGCGACGCCGGCCGTATCCGTCATCATCTCAAGCGCTGGCTTTGGCACAGAAAAGCGACCGTGCTGTTGTCCGGCTTTCAGGCGCAAGGCACGCTCGGCCGCTTTCTTGAGGAAGGCGCCAAGGCGGTCCGCATCCAGGGTGAAGAGATCAAGGTGGCGGCGCGGATCGCGTCGTTCGACGAATATTCGGGTCACGCCGACGGACCCGAACTCGCCCGCTGGATCGCCGGCCGGCGTCCCATCCAGCGCGGCGTCTTTCTGGTGCATGGCGAAGAGCCGGCCCTGTCGGGACTTGCCGAACGTATTGCCGAGCGCATCGTTCCGGCTGCGAAAGTCTTCAATCCGATCCTCGACGATATTTACGAACTGACGACCCCGGTGCCCACCGCGCTCGACGGCAAACAGCGCCGGCGGCTCGCGCCCGAAGCCGTGGTCGCGCTCGACTGGCACAACGACATGTCGGAACTTGTCCTCGACATTAACGAACGGATCGAGGCGGCGGCCGACGACCGCGCCCGTGGCGTCGTTATCCGCCGGCTGCGGCACGCGCTCGACGCACCGAATTGACCGGAATCGAGCGTTTTTTCATGTAGGAATTCTGCCAGTTTCAAAAAGCCAGCGGATTGGGCCATTCGTTTGCCAGCGAGAGTTCCTTAACTATCCGCCCGCGTAATCCGGGCGCTCTGCCAAGCCGCCATTACGTTTCGGCAATTTATTATATTTTGCCCGCTATTCCTTGGGTAGCGACACCGGCGCGAATGTCGCCGGGTCGACCGGGAGGCGGCATGGAGAAGGGGCTACTCACGGATTTGTCCACGCAGTTCACTCTCGGCACATTGCCGCTGGGTGTGCTGACGGCGGCGGCCGTGCTGGCGCTTTTCTCCGTCGCGGCGATCACGTTTCTCGTCGCCAGATTTGGCGGCGGCGCCCTGGCGCGCGCGCACGACGAACAACTGCGCGCCGAGCAGCTTCGGCAGCAGAGCCAGCGCTTTGCGATCGCGCTCAACAATATGTCGCAAGGCATCGTCATGTTCGACGCGGCCGAACGGGTCGTGGTGTGGAACGACCGCTATCTGGAATTATCCGGGCTGAGCGCGGACTTCATGCGGGTCGGGAGGACGTTTGCCGAGATCCTGCACGAACGCAAAACCCTTGGCACGTTTCAACTGGACGTGGACACCTATCACCGCGAATTGGTCGACGACATCGCGCACGGCAATGCCAAAAGCGCGGTTCTCGACGGCCCCGGCGGCCGCTCTTGCCACGTCATCATTGTTCCGATGGCGGCCGGCGGCTGGATCACGACCCACGAAGACATCACCGAGCAGGTCGCCGCCAAGCGCATCATCGAAAATCAGCGCCTGCATCTCGATGCCGCGATTTCGAACATGCCGCAGGGCCTCTGCATGTTCGACAAAGACCAGCGTCTGATCGTCTGCAACAGGCAATATGCCGACCTGTACAGGCTGACCGACGAGCTGACCAAGCCCGGCACGCCGCTGCGCGCGATATTGGAACATTGGGGCCTGGAAGTCTGCAAGCCGTCCGAACTCGAAGCCTATGTCGAGTCGCGGCTTAAAAAGGTCGGGCAAGGCAGCGCTTACCAGATCATCAACCGGCTGTATGACGGCCGCTACATTGCGGTGGTCCACCAGAGCATGCCGAACGGCGGGTGGGTCTCGACGCATGAAGACGTCACTGAGGCGAAACGCCGCGAGGAATCGTTCCGGCTCTTATTCGACAGCAGCCCGATGCCGATGTGGGTCGTGGATAGGCAAAGCCTGAAGTTCCTGGCGGTGAACGATGCCGTGATCTCCCGCTACGGCTATAGCCGCGAACAATTCATGGCGATGACGGTGCCCGACCTGCGAACGCCGGCCGAGCGCGAAGGCTTTGCCGAATACTTGCGCGCTCTGCCGGATATCCAGTCGGAGCCGCGCGTCGGCAAGCACCGCATGGCCGATGGACTCGATATCGACGTCGAGGTCTATTCGCGGTCGCTGACCTATGAGGGGCACTCGGCGCGTCTGACCGTGATCCACGACGTTACCGAGGCCAAGCGGGCGGCCGACGAACTCAGCCACACCAAAAAATTCCTCGACGCGGTCATCGAGCATGTGCCGTTGCCGATCGTGGTGCGCGACATTGCCGGTTTGGAAGCGGATTCGTGCAATGCGCGCTTTCATCTTTTCAACCGCGCTTATGAAGAATTGACCGGCGATTCGCGCGGCCAACTGATCGGTAAGACAGCCGACGAGATCTATCCGCCGGACCGCGCCGCTCTGGTTGTGAACGCCGATAATGAGGCCATTGCCTCCGGTCGAGTCATCGAGATTCCCGAGCATGCCATCCAAACGACCGGCAACGGAACTCGCCTGGTCACCGGCAAAAAGACCGTCATCAAAAACGTCGACGGCAAGCCGCAATATCTGCTCACGGTTCTCGACGACGTCACCGAGCGCAGGCGGGCGCAAGAGCGGATCGCTTATCTGGCGCACAACGATTCGCTGACCGATTTGCCGAACCGGGCGACCTTCGTGGAATATCTCGATACGACGCTCGGCGAGGCCGCCAAGAGCGGCGAGCCGTTCGCCGTTCTCTGCGTCGATCTTGACCGGTTCAAGGAAGCCAACGACATTTACGGCCACCTGGTGGGCGACGGATTGCTGCGCGAAGCCGCGCGCCGGCTGCATGGCGCGGCCGACGGTGATTTCCTGGCCCGCGTCGGCGGCGACGAATTTACCCTAATCATGACGCAGGGCCCACAGCCGCAAAGCGCGATGGCCTTGGGCGAGCGCCTGCTGGCGGCGTTCAAGCCGGCCTTTGAGGTTGCCGGGCAGCAGCTACAAATCGGGCTGACCATCGGCGGCGCGATCTATCCGGCCGACGGCGACAACGCCATGACTTTGATCGCCAATGCCGACGCCGCGCTGTACCAGGCCAAGGCGGAGGCGCGCGGATCGTTGCGCCTGTTCGACGCCAGGCTCGGCGCGCGCTTGCACGAGCGCCGCGATCTGCAGGCCGATCTGCAGGCCGCCATCGCCCACAACGAATTCGTCCTGCACTATCAGCCGCAACTGAAGACCGTGACCGGCGAAATCACCGGCTTCGAATCGCTGGTGCGCTGGCAATGTCCGAAGCGCGGGCTGGTGCCGCCGGGCAGCTTCATTTCGATTGCCGAGGAGACCGGGCTGATCGTTCCGCTTGGCGACTGGATCTTGCGCGAAGCCTGCCGCGAGGCGGCATCCTGGCCGAATCCGCTCAAGGTCGCGGTCAACATCTCGCCGATTCAGTTTCATACCGGCGATCTGGCGGCCCAGGTCCATATGATCCTGCTGGAGACGGGCCTGGCCGCCAACCGGTTGGAACTGGAAATCACCGAAGGCGTTTTGATCGACGACTTCCAGCGCGCGATCGCGATCCTGCGCAAGCTGAAGTCGCTCGGCGTCGGCATTGCAATGGACGATTTCGGCAAGGGCTATTCGTCGCTGTCCTACCTGCACTCGTTCGGCTTCGACAAGATCAAGATCGATCGCAGCTTCATCGGCGATCTCGAACAGAACCATCATTCGATGGCGATCGTGCGGGCGATCATTTCGCTCGGCCACAGTCTGGACGTGCCGGTGCTGGCCGAAGGCGTCGAAACCGAAAGCCAGCGGCTGTTTCTGGCGCAGGAAGGCTGCGACGACGTGCAGGGCTACCTCACCGGGCGGCCTCTGCCGATCGAGGCTTATGCGGACGCAGTTGGCCGCGCGGCCAGCGCGACGCAGCTGGCCGGAGGTATTAGGAATTAGCCCCTAATTCGACATTCTGCATCTAGCGGTAGAGGCTCTTGATCCCTATATGTCGCGAAGTGACATTGTCTATTGGTCAGATCGCCGCCTGATTTCAGCGATATATTGATCTTTCAGGCCGCGTTTCGCTCGAATTGCAAAGGAGCCCGTACAATGGCGACAGATTCCCGCGCCCCGGAAAGTGCAGAAGCGCGCCAGAAGAAAAAGGCGCTGCAAGCGGTCGAGGGCCAGAAGGCCATGGTTGAATACGAGGCCAGCCTGCGCGCCATGCGGGCGCAGACCGAGCGACTGCGCGCGTTGCGGCTGGCACGCGACGAGGCCGAGGCCAAGCTGGCCGCCGAGGCGCCTCCGGCTGCCCCTAAGAAGAAGGCCGCCAAAAAGAAGGTCGCGAAACCTTCCAAGGCTGAAGAGTCGGCGAAAGCCGACGAATCCGAGGCCGCGGCCGAGGTCAATGCTGAATCCGAGGCCCTCTCCTAGCACCCGCGCCCGTTCTATTTGGGTGCATCGCTGGGGGCTGGTGCCGTTGGCGGCGGTAACGGCGTCCCCGGCGCTATTGCCGGCGACGTGGACTTGATCGCGGAAACCTCAAAACGATCGGCGGCGATTTCCAGCGTGCCGATCAATGTCGGCATCACCAGGCGTGCCGGCGCGATCACGTTGCTGCCGACGATCGGCGCAAACCAGATTTCCATGTTGCGCTGCCCGCCGACATATTTCACCAACATACTGTCGGCGCGATAGCCGGCGATCGGCTTGAGCATGACGGCGCAGACCAGCACCGGGCCGGCATAGCCGACGTCGATCTTCATGCTGTCGAGGCGCTTGAACGACAGCGCCAAATCGTAGCGGCGCTGGCCGTCGAATATCGTCAGCACGCGGTCGCAATGCGCCGGCACCAGCGCGGTTTTTTCGCCCGGCGGCGCGACGATCAGCATGGCCGTCAGCGGATCGGTGACGCCGCGGCGGTCGGCTTCGCTCACCGGGATGCGGTCGCGGGTCTGCAGCGGCACGTCGGTGCGCAGCGTTTTGACACCGCCATTTTCAAACGTCATCTGCAGCCCGGTGGTTTCGCCGTCTTCGATGAGATTGGACGAGAAGAACGTCGGTCGCAGCCGGTCGCTCTCGATGATGCCACGCGTCGCCACCACGCCTTCGCCGTTCACCACCATGCTGAGCGCGCCGCTGGCCATGCC